>NZ_JASKYT010000041.1:0-35326 GCF_041028275.1 Streptomyces sp. PU-14G | reverse complement strand
GGGGTGGGCGGCGAAACCGTCAGCAATCACTCTCCTTATGGCCACAAGAGCCGTCATGGCCTACTAGGTACGATTTGCCCGGTTTCTGTGGTCTTCGTGTCGGACGTCACACCCGGACTGCCCCGCGTGGCGTCCGGAATCGCCTCCGAGCGTCAAGAGGCTTGCGCGCAGGGCCATTTCGAAGAAATCGGAGCGCATCCTGATTTCACGCTGAGAAAATGATCCACAGCGCAGCGTCGAGAAATTCGTTGATCAATTACTAGGCTTTTTAGTAATTCCCCGCACTCGCCTTGTTCGGAACGAATTCGCTGTGTTTCCGTGTCCTCGCTTCCGACAACCACGCCCGTCGGGAGATCCACTACCGGGGCGCCGAATCCTGCCGCCCGGCCGGTGGAATGCTCACCAGATCCTTTCGGCAGGAGCGGGGGACCCAGGTAAGTGCCGTGTCGCACACCGCGGCCCGGCTTGGGGTGAAGTCGGCTGCGCGTGCTCGGTGCGCGGAGCCGACCGGGCCACTCCAGCCCGAATCCGACAGCTCACCTCGCAGGCGCCAGGAGAGGACCCCCAATGTTCCGTGACCTTCGTGGCCGCGTGCGTCACCAGTTCCACACCCGTCGTCTTTCCCGCCTTTCTCTCGTGCTCGCCGCGAGCGGCGCGGGAATTGCCGCTCCGCTGCTGACCGCGGGCAGCGCCAACGCCGCGCCGGCTCCGGCCGCCGCACACGCCCAGGCGCCTTCCGCGGCCACCCAGCAGGCCCAGAGCGAGCAGAAGTCCGACGCCTCGCAGGAGTACACCGTCGCGGGCGGCGACACCCTGTACCGCATCGCCACCAGCCACGACGTCGAGGGCGGCTGGAAGGCCGTCTACGAGGCCAACCAGCAGACCATCGGTGACGACCCGAACCTGATCCGTCCGGGCCAGCAGCTCACCCTGTCCGCGTCCGCCGAAGCGAAGCAGGACGAGGACGAGGGCGAGAAGCCCCAGGGCGCGGGTCAGACCGCCGCTCAGCCCTCCGGTGAGGTCCACACGACCCAGTCGGACAACCTGGACGGCTGGATCAACGAGGCGCTGGGTGTCATGAAGCAGCACGGCATCCCGGGGACGTACGAGGGCATTCACCGCAACATCATGCGGGAGTCCGGCGGCGACCCGGACATCGCCAACAACTGGGACATCAACGCCCAGAACGGCACGCCGTCGATCGGCCTGCTCCAGGTCATCCAGCCCACGTTCGACGCCTACCACGTCGAGGGCACCGCGAACGACCTGCGCGACCCGGTCGCCAACATCGTCGCCGCGTGCAACTACGCGGCCGACCAGTACGGTTCCATCGACAACGTCAACGGCCCGTACTGAGCCGTACCGGCTGTACCGCCCGTACTGAGCCGTACCGCCCGTGCTGAGCCGTACGGCCTGTACGGACACGTGCCCCGACTGCCCGCCACCTTCCCCCGGGGTGGCGGGCAGTCGGCATGCGGGCTCCCGGCCGGCTACCCGGCCCCGTCCGCCGCCTCCGCCGCCTCCGCGTCCTTCGCCGCCTCCGCCGCTTCCGCCATCGGCGGGGTGAATCCGATGCTGGTCCGGCCGGCCCCGCGTCCCCACGTGATCGTCACGGTGGTGTGGGTGACCAAGACCTCGGGCGCCGGGGTACGGTCCGTGCCGGCGCCCAGCGACACGAGAGCCACACACACCCCGGTACCTGTCACCTCGCCCTCCAACGCCGGGACCCGCACCCAGCGCGCGTACGCCGTGCCGTGCGGGGCCGGCAGCGGATCGACCGCCTCCAGCCCGTACGCGGGCAGCAGTGCGGAGGCCACCTCGTCACCGGCCGCCCAGCCCGTCAGTCTCAGGCGCGTGCCCGCGGGGGCGCCCAGAACGCGGTGCGCCCGCACCTCCCAGTGGCCGCGCACCGCCGTCACGCTCTCCACCCGCAACCCGGGCACCCGGGGAACGCCCGCGGGGAAGACGGGGCGGTGCCAGGACGCCGCCCAGCCCCAGCCGCCGTCTCGCGCCGAGCCGGCCCCCAGCGGATGGATGCGTCTGCGGGCGCTCCACATACCGGGCCGGGAGGGGAGGTGGAGCGCGAGGTGGTTGTCGGGCGGGTTGTCGCGCGCGGTCGGCCCGGTCCGGGTCGAGTAGGCGAACCGCGCGTACAGCGGGTCCTCCTGCGCGTGTGCCTCCCCCTCGTGCGGGTGCACGTTGTCGCTGCCGTGGTTGTGCAGCCTCACGAGTCCGTCGCTGCCGGTCGACTGGATGAGGAAGCCCGGCGCGGCGACCGCCAGCGCACGGTCGGCGCCCTCGCTCGGTGCGGCCTCCTCGACCGCCGTCCACAGCGGGTCCTCGGGCGGCACCAGCAGCGTGACGAAGCACTTCGACGCCCAGTAGGGAGACGCGGGGCCCGAGTAGTGCTGCACCGTCGGCTCGTGCGCGCCGTGCCAGCCGAGCGACAGCAGCCCGTCCGCGTCGAGCGCGCCCCGGTCCAGGAAGTACCGCAGCGTTCCGCTCAGCAGACGGCGTGAGACGCCCGGTGCCAGTGGTGTGTGTCCGGTCAGCGCGCCGAGGCCGACGGCGGTCCCGGCCGCGAACCGGTAGGTGAGGAGCGGCCGAAGTGGACCGGGGCGCCGTCGCCGCCGAACAGCGGCGCGAAGCTCGTCAGATGTGCGCGCAGCCGTGGCCCGTACCGCGCCGCCAAATCCTCCTCGCCCGCCAAATGGGCGTGCAGCAGGGGATACAGGTGCAGGGCCCAGCCGTTGTAGTGGTCGAAGGCGCGCCCGTCTCCGTCGGCGTACCAGCCCTCGCCCCGCCACCAGCTCTCCAGCAGCCCCAGGCCCCTCTCGGCCGCCGCCCGCGTCTCCGCGTCCCCGCGCCCGGCCGCGTCGAGGAACCCGGCGACCGAGAGCGGGAAGAGGTACCAGTTGTTCGGCGCGGGGGAGCGTCGCAGCGCGCCCCGCAGCCAGGCCTCGGCGCTCTCCCGCGCGGGTTCGGCCAGCCGGTCCCACAGCCACGGCCTGGTCAGCCGCAGCGCCAGCGCCACCGACGCCGCCTCCACCATCGGCTGTCCGGCGACCGTGTGGTCCAGCACCTCGGGCCACGACTCGGCGTCCGCTCGGCCCGGGGTGCGGGTCCCCGCGCGCAGCCCGTCGGCGTACCGTTCCAGCAGGTTGTCCGGGTCCTGGCCGCCCGCTCCCGCGACGCGGAACGCCGCTGCGAGAAACGTGCGGGCGTACCCTTCGAGACCGTCCGAACGCGGTCCCGACACGGAGGCACGCCCCGGCAGGTGAAGCAGCGCGCCGTGCGGTGTGGCCCACCGCCAGGCGGCCCGCAGCAGGCCGTCGGCCACCGCTTCCCAGTGGGCGCGGGTGTAGCCGGTGCGGGGGCTCAACGTACGGTCCTCCGCCGGCAGGCTCAGCGGCTTCGGACTGCTCGCCGCCCCCCTCACGGCCACAACTCCCTTCGCGCTGCCCTGATGCCACACCCCCTTCGCGCTCCCCTCACGCCAGCAACTCCCTCCGCTCGGGGAGCACCGCGTGGGCGAACCCCTCACCGGCCGCCCAGCGGTGCACCTCCTGGACGGCCAACTCGGCGAGCCGGTCCAGCTCGTTGCCCTGCGAGCCCGCCAGGTGCGGGGTGAGCAGCACGTTCTCGCACTCCCACAGGGGGTGTCCCGCGGGCAGCACCTCGGGCTCCGTGACGTCCAGTACCGCGTGGAGGCGGCCCGTCAGCACCTCGTCGGTCAGCGCCTCCTGGTCGACGACCGCGCCCCGTGCCGTGTTGACGAGCGTTCCGCCGTCCCGCAGCAGGGCCAGCAGTTCACGGCTCACCAGGCCGCGGGTCGCGGGGAGGAGCGGCGCGTGGACGCTGACCACGTCGGACGCGGCGAACAGCTGAGGCAGCTCCGTCTTCGTCGCGCCCAGTGCCGCCGCCTCCGCCTCGGTGACGTACGGGTCGTGGAGCAGCACCCGCAGTTCGTGCGCGCCCAGCAGCTCGATCACCCGGCGCCCGACGAGGGAGGCGCTGACGATGCCCACGGTGCGCCGGTAGTTGCCCAGCGTCGGATCGGCGAAGAGCCACTCCTCGCGGACTCGTCGCGCGGCGTACGCGCGGGCCGCGGGCAGGACGCGCTTGTTCGCCAGCAGGATCATGGCCAGCGTGTACTCGGCGACCGGCGCGGCGTTGGCCGCCGCCGCGGAGGAGACCTCGATGCCGCGGGCCCAGCACTCCTTCGTGACGTGTCCCTTGACGCTGCCCGCCGTGTGGGCCACGGCGCGCAGCCGCGGTGCGTGGGCGAGGGCCGTGGCGTTCAGGGGCGGACAGCCCCAGCCGGTGACCAGCAGTTCGGTGGTGGCGAGGGTTTCCCTGGCCGCCGCCGTGGCGAAGTCGGTCAGCAGGGCGGGGGCCAGGTCGACGGCCTCGCCGAGGCGGCGCCGGGCGGCGGGCTTGAGGACCGCGTCCGCGGCCTTCTCGCTCATGGCGAGGGCGGCGGCGGGTTTGGTGCCGGGCATGAGGCTCCTGGCGTCGGTGAGTGGTTGCGGTGGGGGTCCCCGCCCCCGGGCCCAGGGGCGGGCGTGGTCACTTCACGCTGCCCGCCGTCAGGCCCGACTTCCAGTGGCGCTGGAGGAGGACGAAGGCGGCGATCAGCGGCAGGACCGCCAGGAGGGAGCCGGAGATGACGACGGGATAGTAGTCGGGCGTCACCACGGCCGCGCTGTTCCATACGTACAGCCCCAAGCTGACCGGGAACAGCTTCTGGTCGGACAACATCACCATGGGCAGGAAGAAGTTGTTCCAGATGGCGGTGAGCTGGAAGAGGAAGACGGTCACCAGCCCGGGCCCGAGCATGCGCAGGGCCACCCGGAAGTAGGAGGCCATCTCGCCCGCGCCGTCCACCCGTGCGGCTTCCAGCACCTCGTCGGGCACGTACCCCTGGCTGAAGACTCTTCCCAGGTACACCCCGAAGGGGTTGAAGAGGACGGGGACGAAGACCGACCAGAAGGTGTTGACCATCCCCACTTCGGACGCCATCAGGTACAGCGGGAGGGCCAGCACGGTGGGCGGCACCATCACGCCCGCCAGCACGAGTCCGAACAGCTTCTCCTTGCCGCGGAAGCGGTACTTGTCGAAGGCGTACCCGCAGGCGACGCTGATCATCGAGCCGACGGCCGCGCCGACCACCGCGTACAGCAGGCTGTTGAGGTACCAGCGGCCGTAGATGCCGTCCTCCATGGCGAAGAGGGCGGAGAGGTTGTCGGCGAAGGAGAAGTCGCCGAGGGAGAGCAGGTCGCTGCGGAAGAGCGCGCCGCGGTTCTTGGTGGAGGCGAGCAGCAGCCACAGGACGGGCAGCAGCGTGTAGAGGACGGAGAGCCCGACGACCGCGTTGACGGCGACCCGGCCCAGCAGCCGGGGCCTGGCCGACGCCACCGTGTGCGGGGCGCGCGCGGCGCGGCGCGTACGCCGGGCGCGGGACCCGCGTGGGGTGCCGGGGCCGAGCGGGGTGCCGGACCCGCGCGGGGTGCGCGGGGTGGTGGGGGTGCTCATCGGGAACCCTCCTCGCCGGGGCCGCCCGCGCGGCGATCGCGGTTGCTCCACCGGCTCAGCCCGTAGGACAGGGCGACGGTGACGGCGAGCAGGACCACCGAGGCCGCGGCGGCCAGGCCGTAGTTGTTCCGGGTGAAGGCGGCGTCGTAGATGTACATGTTCGGCGTGTAGCGGCCACCGACCACCGGCGTGGCCTGGCTGAGCAGCATCGGTTCGGTGAACAGCTGGAGGGACCAGATGAGCGTGAACATCACGACCATCACGCCGGAGCTGCGCACCAGCGGCACTTTGATACGCAGCGCCGTGCGCACGGGCCCGGCGCCGTCCACGAGCGCCGCCTCCGTCAACTCGCGCGGTACGGCCTGGAGCGCGGCGTAGAAGATGACGACGTTGTAGCCGAGGTTGCTCCACATCGCGATGTTGACGATCGAGGGCAGCACGGTGTCCACGCCGAGCAGGTCGACGGTGATGCCGCCCTTGCCGAGCAGGCCGATGACCGGACTGAGCCCCGGCGTGTACAGGTACAGCCAGATCACGGCGGCGATGATGCCCGGCACGGCGTGCGGTAGGAACAGCGACAGCTGCGCGGTGCGCCGCAGCCTGGCCGCTCCCGAGTCGAGCAGCAGGGCCAGCAGGAGCGCCAGCAGGACCATCGTCGGGAGGTAGACGAGGCAGTAGAGCGCGGTGGTGCCCAGCCCGGCCAGGAAGGTGGGGTCGGTCAGCACCGCCTCGTAGCTGCGCAGTCCCGCGAAGACGGTGCGCTCGGGGCCGAAGCCGAGCCCGGGCTGGTCGTCGCTGAAGAAGCTCAGGTAGACGGCGCCGCCCACCGGGAGGAGGAAGACGAGGACCAGCAGCACGAAGAACGGCGTCATCAGCGCGGCGCACGCCCCCAGCGCGCGCCGCCGCGCCGCCGGCCGCGCCCGCGCGGCACGCCCGGCGGGGGCCGTGGTCCGGGGGCTGTCCGGGAGCGGGGTGGCGGCGCGGCCACCGTCCGTGCCCAGGCCGCCCGAGGGGGTGGCGGGTGTCGGTGCGGTACTCATCGCGGACCCTCCCGCGCGTCGAGCCCGAGGGACTTCAGGTCCGGCATCGTCGAGCGCTGCCCTTCTTCGAGGGCGTCGAGGACGGTGCCCTCGCCGCCGCCCGCGCGGGCGAGCCCGGTCTGCACGGTCTTGAGGGTGGCCGTCATCCGCGGTCCCCACGTCCAGCGCCGCGAGATGTGCGCCGCCTCGCGCTGGAAGAGCGCGTAGAGGTCCTGCCCGCCGAAGTAGCTGGTGTCCATCGCCTCGCGGGCGACGGGCACAAGACCGCCGACGGCCGGGTACTGGGTGCTGATCCCGCTGGAGAGCCGGGCCTTGAGCGAGTCGGGGCTGGAGACCTGCCACTCGATGAAGTCCATGGCGGCCCTCGGGTGGGCGCTGTCCTTGGTGACGGCGAAGGTGGAGCCGCCCATCACGCCCAGGCGCGGGTGGCGGGCGTCCCACTGGGGGAGCGGGGCCACCCCCCACTTGCCCTTCTGGCCCGGCTGGGCCGACATCATTCCGCCCGCGTCCCAGGCCGCGGTCACCTTGCCGAAGACCTCACCGCGTCCGACCTGCGCCGTACCGGCCTGGGTGTCGACGGGGCCCAGGAAGACCAGGTCCTGGTCGATGAGCCGCTGCCAGTAGGCGGCCACCTTGCGGGTCGGCCCGTCGGTCATGGACACGGTCCAGGTGTCGTCGCGGGTGTCGAACCAGCGGGCGCCCGCCTGCCAGGCGAGCCCGGCCAGGTGGTGGCCGCCGTCGGTGGGGAAGGTGGCGATCCGGGAGCCCGGTGCCGCGCGCTTGACCTCGCGGGCGGCTTCCTCGAACTCGCCCCAGGTGCGGGGGACGTCGATGCCGTGCTTGTCGAACAGGTCGCGGCGGTAGAGGAAGACCATCGGTTCGACGTCCAGCGGCACGCTGAAGGTGCGGCCCTCGAACGTGGTCAGGTCGAGCGCCTGGGGCAGCAGCTTCTCGCGCAGCCCGTCGTCGACCAGGTCGGTGAGGTCGCGGGCCACGCCGTCGATGGCGAAGCCGGGCACCTGGGGGTACTCGATCGTCGCGACGTCGGGTGCGTTGCCCGCGCGGGCGGCGTTGCTCAGTTTCGCGTAGCCGCCCTGCTGTCCCGAGGGGACCTGCTCGAAGTCGACGTGCACGCGGTCTTGGCTGTTGTTGTAGGCGTCCACGACCTCCTGGCTGCCGCGCAGGGCCGACCAGAACGTCAGGTGGACGGGCGCGTCGGCGCGTGCCGTCCCTGCTGTGGTGCCGCCGCCCGAGCAGGCGGCGGTCAGCAGCAGCGGCAGCGCGGCGAGCGCCGTCAGGAGGGATCGGGCGGTGTGTGGGGTGCGGGTCTTGCGGGCGAGCCGCGGAAAGCGTCGGCCGTGCACGAGGGGTGCCTCCTTCGAGAGAGGAGGGGGACACCGGCATACTGATCGCTCGAACGAATGAGGTCAATGGAACGATCAGAAGAAAGAAAAGCGGTCAAACGATCGAGTGACGGCGTGAGTTGACCGGGCCGGGCGCCCGAGGGGCTCGCTCAGCCCGCCGGGGCCTCCACGGCCGAACCGCGCACCTTCAACTCGGGGAGCAGCTCCAGCCGGCGCACCGCCTCGGGCGCCGTTCCCGCCGGCCGCCCCAGCCGGTGCAGCAGCAGCTCGGCCGCCGCCCGCCCGATCGCCTCCTTCGGCGGGGCCACCGCCGTCAGCGGCGGGCTGCCCAGCGCCGCCACCACGTCGTCGTAGGCCACCACCGAACAGTCCTGGGGCACCCGCACGCCTCCCTCACGCAGCTGCTGCACCAGCATCAGGGCGTCCACGTCCGCGTGCAGCACCGCCGCGGTCGCGCCGTGTTCACGCAGCACGGCGCGCAGGTCCACCAGGGACGCCTCCTGCTCGTCCGTCCCCGGCCGGCGCGTCGGGTCGGGCGCCGAGGCGGCAGCGGAGCCCGCGGTCAGCACGACCGCCCACTTCTCCACCTCGGGCCGCTCCGACGCGATGTGTGCGAAGGCCGCCCGCAGCGTGCGGGCGGTCGGGCTGTCGTCCCGCGCCGCCAGCACGATGCGCCGGTGCCCCAGCGAGACCAGGTGGTCCAGCGCCAGGTGCGCGCCGTACCAGTGGTCGCTGCACACCGAGTCGTGCGCGTGCAGAGGGGAGCCCGGCGCGGGCCTGCGCTCCATCAGCACGGCGGGTACGGGCAGTTGGGCCAGCCACGTGGCATCCAGCGCGGACGCCGCAGCGCCGCGCCAGCGCGGCGAGACCAGCAGGCCGCGGGCGCCCTGCTCCAACGCCTGGCGGGCCATGGCCTCCTCGGCGCCCGGATGGTGCCGTGCGATGTGCAGGGCCATGCGCACCCCGGCCGCCTCCAGTGCGGCGCGGGCGCCGCGCACCGCCTCGAAGAGGTAGGAGTGGTGCTCAGGGACGATCAGTCCCACCGAAGGGGCCGAGGCGTCCACCGGTGGGGCCCCGCGCTGCTCGGGCACGGGGTACAGCGACCGTGCGACCCCGTGCCCCCGCTGCACCTCGCCCCGGCGCGCCAGCTCCTCCACGTCGCGCCGCAGGGTGACGACGGAGACGCCGAGCTCCGCCGCCAGCGCGGTGACCCGCACCTGACCCCGCGCCCGTACCGCTTCCAGCACCCTCTCCCGCCTGGCGGCGGCCCCCTCGCGCACGGCGGTAACCCTTTCGTTTGACCGTTTCTCCCTACGATACGGTCGCCCCGCGCCCGCGTCCCGGAAACCGGCATCGCGGCACAGGGGCCGGGCGCCCCTGGGGCATGTGTCAGACCGTCACCTCCTCAGGGGGTGACGACTCGGCGACGTCTCCCTACCTCTGGGTCTCAGTACCTCTGGCGCCGCACCAGGTCGTGGAAGGGACCCGCGGTGTCGGCGAGGAGAGCGGCAGGAGTGCCCTCCTGCACCACGCGCCCCTCGGACATCACCAGGACGCGGTCGGCGTCCATGACGGTGGACAGCCGGTGGGCGATCACCACCCGGGTGGCCCGCAGGGCACGGGTGGACTCGGCCACCACCCGCTGGGTCTCGTTGTCCAGCGCGCTGGTCGCCTCGTCGAAGAACAGCACGCGGGGACGCCGCACCAGCGCCTGGGCGATCATCAGACGCTGCCGCTGGCCGCCGGAGACGGTGCCGCCGCCGTCGGACAGCACGGTGTGCAGGCCCATCGGCATGGCCTTGATGTCGTCGGCCACCCCCGCCATCCGCGCCGCCTCCCACACCTCCTCCAGCGGATAGGTCTCGGCGCCGCAGACGCACTCCAGGATGGAGCCCGCGTGCGGCTGCGCGTTCTGCAGCACGACCCCGCACTGGCGCCGCACCGCCGCCTGATCGAGGGCGGCCAAGTCCTGCCCGTCGTAGCGCACCTCGCCCGCGGTGGGACGCTCGAAGCCGATCAGCATCCGCAGCAGCGTCGACTTGCCGCAGCCGCTGGGTCCGACGACGGCGACGAACTCGCCGGGCCGCACCCGCATGGAGACCCCGTCCAGCACCAGCGGCCCGTCCTCGGTGTAGCGGAAGGACACCTCGCGGGCCTCGATCGACCCGCTCAGCTCACCCGGCCGCACGCTGCCGCCGCGCACCTCGGGCGCCTCCCGGAGGACGGGCTTGAGCTGCTCGTACATCGGCAGCGTGGCGGCGGCCGAGATCAGCGCGTTGGTCAGCTGCGTGACGGAGGTGAGCATCATCGTCATGGCCGTGGTGAAGGTGAGGAACCCGCTGGGGTCCAGGGCGCCCCGGGCAGGGCCTGCCAGCAGCACGAACAGCAGCAGCATCGCCAGCGGCAGGTAGACCGCGTTGACGACGGTGCTGAGGTTGCGGATGCGGCCCACCCGCCGCTGGAGCTCGCGGCTGCGCGCGAAGTCGGTGGCCCATGCGGCGTACGCGAACGACTCGGCCGCCGCGACGCGCAGCTTCGGCAGCCCGCGCAGCGTCTGGAAGGCCCGGTTGTTGAGCTTGTTGTTCAACGTCACCAACTGCCGCTGCCAGCGCAGCTGCCACAGCCCGAGGCCCGCGAACACCGCCGCGATGACGGCCAGCACACCCAGCGCCATCAGCGCCAGCGGCACGCTGTGGACCAGCAGCAGCACCAGGTTGACCGCGGCCACCGTGCCCGACTGCACCACGACGGAGCTGATGCCCGACAGCACCCGCCGGATCGCGCTGACGCCCAGCGCCGCGCTGGCCAGCTCCCCGGTGGAGCGCTCCGCGAAGAACCGGGTCGGCAGCCGCAGCAGCCGGTCCCACACGGCCGGCTGCAAGGAGGCCTCGATCCGCCCCTCGAGGCGCAGCAGTGCCGTGTTCTGCACCAGCATGAACGCCGCGGCCATCACCGTCGTGCCCACGAGCGCCGCCGCGGCCTGCGCGATGAGCCCCTTCTCCGCGTTCGGCACGTACACGCCGAGCACCTGCCCGGTGGCCACCGGCACCAGCGCGCCGAGGCCGACGGCCACCAGACCGCACGCCACGAGGGTCAGCAGGTCGCCGCGGGCGCCGTGCAGCGCGAAGCGCAGCAGCCGCCGTGCGGGCAGCGGCTCCTCGGGCAGCGGACGGTAGAACATCTGCGCCCGGGGTGCGAGCGTGGCCGCGTTCCGACTGCCGATCCGCCACCGGCTGCCGCTGCCCGGCTGCACCGCCTCGTACCGGCCGCGCCGCCACAGCAGCGCGACCGGGGCGCCGCTGGCCGCCCGCCGCCCCACCAGCGGCCCCGCGTTCTGCTTCCACCAGGTGCCCGTGAGCCGCACGGGACGGGTGCGCAACCGCGAGTGGTGCGCCAGCCGTTCGACGGGATCCGTACGCTCCTGGGAAGGCAGGCCGTCGTCGGGGACGTGCAGCGTGACCCCCGCGGCCTCGGCGACGGCCCGGCAGACGGCCACCACGGCGTCGTCCCCACCGCTGCCGCCCGCACCGCCCTGGTCACGGCCTGTGCCGCCGAGTGAGGCGAGCAGCGCCTGGTCGGCCTCCTCGCGCACGGCCTCGCCCGCCTCGATACCGGCGGCCGTGCGGTCCTCGTGGGCGCGCTCCAGCCGCTCGATCCAGCGGTCCAGTGTCAGCAGCAGCCGCGTCAACTGGTCGACCATGTGCTGCCAGGTCGGTCCGTCGATCAGGAACTCGGTGGCGTCCGTGCCGTAGCGCACGCTGCCGGGTGCCAGCGGCATCCACAGGATGTCCTCGTCGCCCCCGGCGCCGCCGTACTGCGCTGCGTAGGGGGAACCCTGCTGGGGCTGCCCGTCCAACGGCGCCTCGAACAGCACCCGCAGGCTCCGCCCGACGCCTCGCGCGAACGCGTCCTCCAGCGGCCCGAGCACCTGCTGCGCCGGCCACTGCCCGGCAGTCCCGGCGTAGCCGCCCTGCTGCGCCCACGGGTCCGCGTACCCGTCCCAGGCCAGCTCCCGCAGCGGTATCCGGCGCAGCACCCCGCCGCGCACCGGCCGCCCCACCAGGGTGTGGCGCGGGCCCTGGACCGGGCCGAGCAGCAGCGTGCCCGCCTGGAGCCTGCCCAGAAAGTGCCAGTGCCCGTCCCTGTCCGCGTCCACCGCGAAGACGTCCATCGCCCCCTCGGCCACCAGCCACAGCACGTGCGGCCCCTCCAGCGGCATGCCGCTGCCGGGCGTGTGCCACACCGCCGTGCCGAGCCCCGCGAAGTGCGAGAGCACCACGTCGGCCGCGGGGGCGACCTGCTGTGCGTACGTCACCTGGTACCTCGGTTCCTGGGTCGGACTCAGTGCTCCCGCACGAGTTGCGCGTACGGCCCCTGGGCGGCCAGCAGTTCCTCGTGGCGCCCCCGCTCGGCGACGGCGCCCCGTTCGAGCACCACGATCTCGTCGCTGTCGCGCACGGTGCTCAGCCGGTGGGCGATCACGACGCAGGCGCAGCCGCGGCGGCGCAGGTTGTCGATGATGACGGCCTCGGTCTCGGCGTCCAGCGCGCTGGTCACCTCGTCCAGTACGAGCACGCTGGGGCGGCGCACCAGGGCGCGGGCGATCTCCAGCCGCTGGCGCTGCCCGCCGGAGAAGTTGCGGCCGTCCTGCTCGACGCGGCTGTGGACGCCCCCGGGCCGCCGCGCGACGTCCTCGTAGAGCGCGGCGTCCCGCAGCGCGGCCTGCACCGCCTCGTCGCTCAGGGACGGGTCCCACAGCGCCACGTTGTCGCGCACCGTGCCCTCGAAGAGGAACACGTCCTGGTCGACGAAGGAGACGGAGGCGGCCAGCGAGCCGCGCGGCAGGTCCTCCAGGCGCTGCCCGTCGATGCGGATGGCGCCCTCCCACGGCGTGTACAGCCCGGCCAGCAGGCGCGAGACGGTGGACTTGCCGCTGCCGGAACCGCCGACGAGCGCGAGCTGCCTGCCAGGGCCGACCGCCAGCGAAAGCCCGGTCAGCAGCGGCTTGTCGAGCGGGTTGTAGCCGAAGGTGACGTTCTCCAGCGTCACGTGCCCGGCCAGCCGCCGGGTGCCGGCGGGCGGTTCGCGGCGCGTGTAGAGAGGGTCGGCGGGGAACGTCTCGACGTCCTTGAGGCGGGTGACGTCGGCGGCGAAGTCCTGGATGCGGCCCGCCACCGCGTTCAGCCGGGTCAGCGGCGCGGTGAAGCTGGTGACCAGCGCCTGGAAGGCCACCAGCAGGCCCGCCGTGATCGCACCGTCCACCGCGCGCGTTCCGCCGATCAGCAGGATCGCGGCGCTGTTGAGTGCGGCCAGCGTCGGCGCCACGACGGCGAGCGCCGCGCTGGGCACCCCCAGCCGCTGCTGCACGTCGAGGGTGGTGGCGTGCTGCCCCGCCCAGCGGCGGAAGTGCCCCGCCTCGCCGCCGGTCGCCTTCATCGTCTCGATGAGCTGGAGACCGCTGTAGGAGGTGTTGGTGAGCTTCGCCCGGTCGGCGCGCAGCTTCTGCGTCCCCGTCGCGCGCAGCCTGATCACGACCCGCATGGCGACGACGTTCAGCAGCGCGACCCCGACGCCGATCAGCGTCAGTTGGGGGTCGTAGGTCCACAGCAGCACCGCGTACGCGATCACGACCACCGCGTCCACGCCCGCCGCCGCCAGATCCCTGGCCAGGGTCTCGGCCACCGTGTCGTTGGACTGGAGGCGCTGCACCAGGTCGGCCGGGTTGCGCTGCGCGAAGAACGTCACGGGCAGCCGCAGCAGGTGCCGCAGGAAGCGCGCGCTGGTCAGCGTCGAGGAGATCAGCCGCGCCCGCAGCAGGTTGCCCTGCTGGAGCCCGGTGAGCACCGCCGTCAGTACGAGGGCCGCGCCCATCACGGCGAACAGCACGCCCAGCAGCGAGTCCCGCCCGGCGAAGACGAAGGTGTCGATGTACGTACGGCTCAGCGCGGGCACCGCCGCGCCGACGACCACCAGCAGGAAACTGGCCACCACCGCGGCCAGCATCGCCCCCGACGTGCCGCGCAGCCGCGCGGGCACGGCACCCAGGACGCCCGGCTTCCGGCCGCCCCGGCGAAAGGACTCGCCCGGCGCGAAGGTGAGCACCACTCCGGTGAACGCGCTGTCGAACTCCTCCATCGGCACGAAGCGGCGTCCGCGCGCCGGATCGTTGATGTGCACGCCGCGGCGGCCGAAGCGGCGGCCCATCCCGTCGAAGACGACGTAGTGGTTGAACTCCCAGAACAGCACGGCGGGGGCCCGCACCTCGGCCAGCGCCGCGGGCTCCATCTGCATGCCCTTGGCCGTCAGCCCGTACCCGCGCGCCGCCTTCAGCAGGCTGCTCGCCCGGGAGCCGTCCCGGGAGACGCCGCAGGCGATCCGCAGCTCCTCCAGCGGCACATGGCGCCCGTAGTGGCCGAGCACCATGGCCAGTGCCGCGGCGCCGCACTCGACGGCCTCCATCTGGAGCACCGTGGGCGTACGGACACTCCTGCGCGCCCCCGGACCGGGCGCCTTGGCCGCGGGGCGGGCCCGGTGCTCGTTGCGGCGCCGGCTGCGCCGCGGGTCGCGGTCGCGGTCGCGGTCCTGCTCTCCGGCGCGGGGCCCGGGCGTCCGGGGCGGGCCGGTCACGGCAGCAGCCAGTCGACGGGCCGCTGCGCGGCGAGGTGGACGGCGCCCCTGACCGGCGTCGCCGTCTCGAGTGTGAAGGGCGGCCCGTCGTCGCGGGACCAGGCATAACCCGACCGGGTAGCCGACGAGCGTGTCAGGGAGACCAGCACGGCGCGGGGCTTGCCGTCGCGGGTGAACCGCTCGGCGAGTTCCCGGTCGCCCAGGAAGCCGCGGATCTGCTGGGCGGTGCGGGGCACGCGCCCGACGGCCTTGACGGTGCCGCGCAGTTGCCCGAACCGGTCGGCGGGCGCCGAGCCGACACTCAGGTCGACGGTGGCTCCCACCGGAAGGGCCGCGCCCTTGTCGGCGGGGACGTAGAGCATCGCGACGAGGGGGTCGTCGTCGCTCTTGACCCGCTCGACGGCGGCCACGTCCGCGCCTGTGGTGACGACCGAACCGATCTCGGCGGCCAGCGAGGTGACACGGCCACGCGCCACCGTGCGCACGGCCCGCACCCCGCGGTCGGTCCGCACGCTCACCACGGGCACACCGTCCGCGACCGTCTCGCCCTCCCTCACGTGCACGGCGGTCACCTGCCCGGCGACCGGGCTCTGCAGCACGTAGCCGCCCTCCGCGTGGGTGAGCACGCCGGGCGCGGTCAGCTTGGAGGAGACCGTGCCGGTGACCGCCCACACGCAGCCGGCCGCCATGACGAGAAGCGTGACGAGGAGGAGAAGCAGCCCCTGCGGCCGTGCGAAACGCACCGGAACGTCGAGTTCTTCGGGCGACTGCAGTTTTGCCAGCGCCTTTTTCCGGAACTCCACGTCACCTTTCCTTCACTGTTTCACCGAAGTCGGCCACAGGGCGGGCGACAACGGCGCATGACCGTAACACATAAGCCCCGGAGCGAAGTCCGGGGCTTATGGTTCGGGCCCGCGTCACCGGAATGACGAGCGGTTCGGGTACGACGCGGTGAAGGTGTCGGTCAGTGACAGGCGTATGTCAGCCGATGACACCTTTATTTCGCCGGGCGGCTCGCTCAGGACTGGGCGCCCAGGGTGACGCCGACGCTGGGCAGGCCGTCGGTGCTGACACCGTTGACGGTGTTGCCGACCAGGCCTTCCACGCCGCCGACGGTCGCGCCGGCCTCGCTCACGGCCTCGTTGAGGATGCCGCCGGAGACGGCGTCCAGCTCGGCGTCGGCAAGCTCGGCGGTCTCGATGTGGTGACGCATGAATGCGTTTCCCTTCATTGCTTCCGGTTTTATGAGGGGGAATCACCCCAGGCGGCGTGAATAACCGCTCGGGGCGCTCATCAGCCGGGCCAGGACAGGCCTGGAAAAACGGGCACATCCGAAACCGGTAGCAGCGGTTCCGCCCGACTGTGCGAAGAGCAGAACACGCGGGAGAGGCCGCTGGCCACTTGAGGGCCCAGCCGTCTCAAGATCTCCACATGGTGCACCCGACGTTTATGGACCGGCACACCCTCTTCTTGACGGCTCCCCGCTGTGTGCCTACCTTCACCACAAGACAAGGGACGTCCTACCTCTGGCAGTTGGGGTCACTCGATGCCGTACGAGACTTCCGTACCGTTCCGCGCCGGAAGCGAGGGCTACGCCAGCTTCCGGATCCCCGCACTCGTGAGAGCACCCGACGGTGCCCTCCTCGCCTTCGCCGAAGGACGGGCCGACTCGGCCGACGACAGCGGCAACATCGACATCGTCCTCAAACGCTCCACCGACGGCGGTCGCACCTGGGGCCCGCTCACCGCCGCCGCCACCAACGGCGACGGCACCGCCGGCAACCCCGCCCCCGTCACCCTCCACGACGGCCGCGTCCTGCTCGTCCACGTCCGCGCCGCGGCCCACGCCACGGAAGAACGCATCCGCCGCGGCGAGGTCGCAGAACAGGACGGCCGCCGCGTCTGGCTCCAGTACAGCGAGGACGGCGGACGCGGCTGGGGCGCTCCCCGCGAGATCACCGGCGCCGTCAAGGACCCCGCCTGGCGCTGGTACGCCACCACGCCAGGACACGCCCTCCACCTGGCGGCCGGCGCCTCGGCCGGCCGGATCGTCGTCGCCGCCAACCACTCCACCCCGCCCACCGCACCGGGTGACGACGGCACCGAAGGCCGCTACAACGGCGGCCACGACCTGCTCAGCGACGACGGCGGCGCCACCTGGCGGATCGGCTACCGCGACGACGACCCCGACGGCCGCATCAACGTGAACGAGACGACCGCCGCCGAACTGGCCGACGGCACCGTCTACTTCAACACCCGCAACGACTCCCGCCTCCCCGCCCACCGCGCCGACGCCCGCTCCACCGACGGCGGCGCGACACTGACCGCGCCCTTCGCCCCCCAGGACGGCCTCACCACCCCCGTCGTGCAAGGCAGCGTCCTGCACCTGGGCGACCCCGACGTCCTCCTCTTCTCCGCACCGTCCAACCCGCTGACCCGCCACCGCATGGCGGTACGCGCCAGCACCGACGGCGGCGCCAGTTGGCGCGAGGCCCACGCCGTGGACGAACGGCGGGCCGCCTACAGCGACCTCGTACGGGCGGACGAGCACACCGTCGGCCTCCTCTACGAGACGGGCGAGGACAGCGCCTACGAGACGCTGACCTTCCGCCGCATCCCGGTCGGAGACCTCACCACCCCCACCTGAGCCGGCCACCACCCTGTGCCGCGCGCCCGCCCCTGCGCGCTCGCGCGCGCCTGCCGCACGCGCCTGCCCGGCGCCCGGCGCGCGCCTGCCCCGCACGCGCCGGGGGCCGCCCGCGCGCCGGGGGCCGCCTGCGTGCGCCCGTGTACGCGCGCTCGCCGCGACGGGCCGCCGGCCGACGGCCACGCCGCGACGGGCCGCCGGCCGACGGCCACGCACGTCCGCGCCCGCCCACGTGAGCCAACTGCCGCCCTGTGCCGCGCGCCCGCCCCTGTGAGCGAGCCGTCGGCCGACGGCTACGCTCCCCGCATGCACACCGTGCGGATCACGACCCGCAACGCCCGCTTCCAGCAGTGGCACGCCCTCCTGGCCAACCGCACCAAGCGGCAGCGCGGTGGGGAGTTCCTCGTCCAGGGCGTGCGCCCCCTCAGGCTGGCCGTCGAACACGGCTGGCCGCTCACCGCCCTGCTGTACCCGGCGGGCCGCCGCCTGACCGACTGGGCGCGCTCCCTCCTCGACGCGCCCGACGTGCCCGGCGACCGCGTCGCCATGGCCCCCGAGCTCCTGGCCGAACTGAGCGAACGCGAGGACGGCGACGCCGAACTGGTCGCCGTCGCCCGCATGCCCGGCGACGACCTCACCCGCATCCCCGTCGGCCCCTCCTTCCTCGGCGTCCTCTTCGACCGCCCCACGAGTCCCGGCAACATCGGCACCCTCATCCGCTCCGCCGACGCCTTCGGCGCCGACGGCCTCGTCGTCACCGGCCACGCCGCCGACGTCTACGACCCCAAATCCGTCCGCGCCTCCACCGGGTCCCTCTTCTCCCTCCCCGCGGTCCGCGTCCCCTCACCCCGCGACCTCGACGCCTGGCGGGAAGACCACGACATCACCCTCGTCGGCACCGACGAAGCAGGCGACGACCTCCTCTTCGACACCGACCTGACAGGACCGACCCTCCTGCTGATCGGCAACGAGACCACCGGTCTCAGCAACGCCTGGCGCGAGCGCTGCGACCGCACCGTACGCATCCCCATGCACGGCGCCGCCAGTTCCCTCAACGCCGCCAACGCCGCCACGGCCGTCCTCTACGAGACGGCCCGCCAACGCCACGTGGCGGCCCGCGCCGGAGCGCTGTAGTCCGCAAGCCCCTGACCGCGACGGTTGACGCCAGACGTCCTGGGGACTGTAAGGTCGCCCCTCGTCACGGTACGCACCGACGCGGACACAGCCCGCGGTGCGCGAACACGGGGGATCGAGTTCGCCGACGACAGGGGGGAAGGCGTGTCCTTCGAACAGGAATGGTCCCGCGCGCGAGAAACCGCCATGCGGCTCAACGGGGCCGAGAGCCCGCCGACAGGGGGCGAGGGCGGGGCGGACCTGGTCGTGACGCCCTCCGACAAGGCAGCCGCGGCCAAGTTCATCAAAGAGGACCTCGGCCCGGCGGCCACCTACGAGGGCGGCAAGGCGACACTCGCCTCGACCAGCGTCTTCGGCAGCAGCAACACCACGCCCGGCGTACTGCGCGGCTGGGACACCCGCAAAGGGCTCGACTTCTGCCTGGAGCGCTGGGGCGAGGCGTGGCAGAAGATCTCCCACCGGCTCCACGGCGAGATGAACGCCCTGTACGGCACGAAGACCGCCTTCGAGGTCACGGAGGCCGATCGGGTCCGCAGCCTCAACGAGGCTCTCGAGCCGGTGCACGGCAGCCGACTCGACGACCTGTGAGGCGGACAACGTGGAACTGACCTACCACGACATCATGAACGCCGACTTCTCCTCCCTCACCGAAACAGCCAAGAACTGGCGCATCCTGAGGGACCGCTGCGACATCTTCCACGACGCCTACCACGGCAACATCAGGAAAAAGCTCAAGGGCTGGTCAGGGGAGTCCGCGGACGCGTTCTGGAAGTCGTCGAAGATCACTGCGCACGAGTTCGCCGCGGCCAAGAAGCAGGCGGGGAAGATCGCAGACCTGCTGGACGACTGCCACAACCGGCTCATCGAAGCCCGGGAGCACCTGAAGAAGGTCCGCGACCAAGCCGTCAACGAGGGCGGCATGAAAGTCGACGCCTACGGCAAGTGCAACCTCGACACCAGCGGCATGACGAGCGACGAGGCGCAAAGCGCCCTGCGCGACCCCGGCAGGGCGGACGAGGAAACCAAGTGGAACGGCCGTATCAGGGACGCGGTCCAACACGTCGACGACGTGGACTACGAGAACATGCTCACCCTCAAGGCCGCCGCCACCGACAAGGACGGCAAGGGCGAGGACGGCGGTTTCAACAGCGCGGCCGTCGGGGACGTCGAGACGTACACGGCCAGGCGTGCCGCCGACCTCACCGACCGCCTCGACTCCGCCAAGGACGGCGGCGGACTCACCGCGAGGCAACGCCACGAGCTCGGAGTCCTGCTCCGGGCCCACTCCGAGGACAAGAAGTTCGCGCGCACGATGCTCGACTCTCTCGGACCGGGCGGACTGGTCGACGCCGCGCACCACCTCAACACCCTGGCGGACGGCAACGACCGGGGAAGCCGGCAGTTCTCCGGGATGCGGGACGACCTCGCCACCTCGTTGGCGACAGCGACCAGAGTCCCGGTCTTCCGCGACGGCAACGGGAAGGCGCTGGACGCCAGTCAGCCGGAGTACGCGAAGAAGTACCGCGCCTGGCTCAAGAGCGAGGACGGCGCCTTCTACGACAGATGGCGCGACGACATGCGCGAGTTCGGCCCGAAGGAACGTACACAGACCTTCGGACCGGCCGGAACCAAGCCGCAGACCGAGGTCTCCTGGCGGGGCTACCCCGAGTTGGTGACCCTGATGGAACACGGAGACGGCTACTCCCCGCAGGTGCTCCACGATCTGGCGGACGGCGTGCGCAGCGCCGAGGACAAGGACCCGCACCTGTGGGACTACGCGGGCAGCGCCGAAGGAGAGAACGACCCTCTCGACCGTCTCCTCGGCATCATGGCGAAGGACCCCGACACCGCCGCCAGTTATCTCAACCCCGCGTCGGACCCGAACCCCGCGAACGGCGAACCGGAGAAGAACGACCGCCTCGAATACCTCGTCCAGGACAGGGACTGGAAGTTCCTCGACTCGCCGGGGACCGCGCTGGGCCCGGCGACCAGCAACGAGGGCGACAAGGTCGCCGCTGACGCCCGCGACGGTTTCGAAGCGGCTCTGAAGGCCGGAGCCACCGGCCGCCTCCCCGACGCCGTCGCCGGTGTGGACACGCCGAAACACTCGGCGGCCAACGCGGGCGTCATGGAAGAGGCCGTGCGGGTGTTCGGTTACGACCCGGATGAGGGCGGTCAGTCGCCTATCGCCAAGGACCAGGACTTCGAGAAGTTCCGCGGGACTCTCGGGGAGATGATCGCCGACTACCCAGGCGACGTGCAGCGAGAGGTGACCGGCGACAGGGAACTTCCGGTGCGGGGGCACGCCGCGCACTTCGATCCGGGAGCGTTGCACGAGTACCTGAACCAGGTCGGCCGCGACCCCTATGGCTACGGAGTCGTGAAGTCCTCCCAGCAGATGTACGCCATCGAGCATCTCCAGGAGGTAATCCAGAGCATGCCCCCGGGGGCCGATGCGAGCGACGCCCGCGACTATGCGGGTGACGCCGTCTCCGGTGGCGCTTACGTGTCCGGGGTGCTCAGTGAGGCCAAGGCGGACGGTCTGTACGAGGACGAGGTCGGTGAGGCTGAGGACTACAACAAGAAGGCGGACGAAGCCGGTAAGTGGGTCAACCGATTCGTCGGTCTGGGTACGGGCAACCTGGGCCCCGCGCAGGGGGGAGCCCTGGTGTCCACGCCGTTGGGGTGGGCGCAGGAGGGGCTGAGCGAGGCAGTTCTGGAAGAGGTGAAGAGAGATGTGCCTGAGGAGGCTAAAAAGGCCGAAACGCAGGGTCGATACGAATTTACTGACTCGCAAATCAATTTGCGGGACCTCTACATAGACTGGGGGAATCGCCTAGGGCGGGAAGCTCACTTGGATACCGACATCAGGGAAGCCGTCGTAGACGGGGTGCGAACGGAGTCCGTTGCCGGGTTCCAGAACGGTGCCGGTACTTCACGCTCGCACGCGACTGGAACATCGGGAGGGTAGGCGGAGAAATGATGAGAGGTTTTCGCCGTCCTGCAGCCGTTGCCCTTCTTGTCGTTCTTGGTGTGTCTCTTTCTTCCTGCAGTGGTTCTCCCGAGCGCGCGTACGGTGTGCCCAATGTCCTCTGTGGATTGGACATACCAGAAAAGTACTATTCTCCGCTGTTCGGTCCGGGGGAAAGAATCGCGAGAGACGACAAATACGTGCGGTTGGGAAGCATGGTGGCATCTTCACAAGGGTGCTACTACTACGTCGATGGCACGCGCACGGTGTACGTCTCTGGGCAATGGGTGAAGCCGAACGACGAAGTGGCGCCCTCCACCCCGTATGAAGCCGTCATGGAGCACAAGCCCGCCGACAAGCCCAAGAAGTATCCCGGCCGGTACGAGGTCGCCACGTGGGGGAGGGGGGCCGTTGCGGGGTTCGACTGTGCTCGGGCGCCCGGTGATGACGACGCCGCGTTCACCAGGTACCTGATCGACATCTACGCGAACGACTCGGAAGTCGAGGACGATCCCGAGCGGGCGCACGAGACGTTCGGGAAGTTGGCGCAGGCCGTGATGGCCGAGGCCGCGCAGAAGCTGTCGTGTGCGGACGGATGACGGGCAGGTGGGCGGCGTGATCACCTTCACGGTGGCTGTCGGCCGCGCACGGCGCGAGAGGTGGCAGTATGCGGCGTATGAATGCAGCTGCCTCTGACGCCGCCGGCACCACCGCACCGAAGAAGGACCCGTGGGACCTGCCCGATGTGTCCGGGATGACCGTCGGCGTGCTCGGCGGGACCGGGGACCAGGGGCGGGGGCTGGCGTACCGGCTGGCCCGGGGCGGCATGGCCGTCGCCGTCGGGTCGCGGGCCGCGGAGCGGGCCCGGCAGGCGGCCGAGGAGATCGGGCACGGCGTCGAGGGCGTGGACAACGCCGAGTGCGCGCGCCGCTCCGACATCGTGATCGTCGCCGTTCCGTGGGAGGGCCACGCGAAGACGATCGAGTCGCTGCGTGAGGAGCTGCGCGGCAAGCTCGTCGTGGACTGCGTCAACCCGCTCGGTTTCGACAAGAAGGGCGCCTACGCGCTCGTCCCCGAGGAGGGCAGCGCAGCCGAGCAGGCCGCGGCGCTGCTGCCCGAGTCGCGGGTCACCGCCGCCTTCCACCACCTGTCCGCCGTGCTGCTTGCCGACCCGGAGGTGGAGGAGATCGCCACGGACGTGATGGTGCTCGGCGAGAAGCGTGCCGACTGCGAGATCGTGCAGGCGCTCGCCGCCCGCATCCCCGGCATGCGCGGCGTCTTCGCGGGCCGGCTCCGCAACGCCCACCAGGTGGAGTCGCTGGTCGCCAACCTCATCTCCGTCAACCGCCGCTACAAGGCGCACGCGGGCGTCCGCCTCACCGACATCTGAAGCCGCCGCGCGCGGACACGGACAAGGACACGGACAAGGGCACGGGCGGGTAGCGGGTGGGATGGGGAAGCGCAGAATCCCCGGCGGCGGTCTGACGGTCGCCGCCGTGGTGGCGGCCGTCCTCGCGGCCTGTTCGAGTTACGGCGGTACGAAGGACGACAGCGGGGGCGGCGAGGAGAAGAAGCCGACCAGGTCGCCGCTGAGTGTCGGCACCCTGCGGAAGCTGGCCGCGGAGCCGGGCACGACCTGTCCCGTGCCCTACGACGTGCCTGCCGCGCTGCGGGCCGCCGGCGCGGAGGTCGACCGGGTGGAGCCCGGATCCGTGGACGGCGAGCTGCCCGACGGCCTCGACACCCCGCTGGCGCGGGCGAACGGCGCGCTGATCGTCTGCGGCTACCGGGTCGGCGCCGAGCGGGCCCGCCTCTTCACCGTGGGGGTGGCCCGGGGGGACGCCGTCGACGTCATGCTGCCGCAGATCCAGCACGACGCCCGGATGGGGCGGGGCGCGCTGCGCCGGTACGCGGAAGAGGTCCGCGAGTCCGAGCCCGGTGACGCTCCTGTTGTCGCCCCCGGCGGCAGCGTCGCCGCTGCCCGGCTTCGGACCGCCGGCGGCGGGGACCTGGCCCTGGTGGTCACGGTCGGCGACGACGGCCGGACCCGGCTGTCCCGGCACCGGGTCGGTGCCCTGACGCGGCACCTCGCCGACCAGGCACGCCGCTGACACGCGCCGCTGACACGCGCCGCTGACACTTCTCCCCTGCGGGTCCTGTTCCCGCGAGGGTGCCACTGTCCGCGGCGCGTGCCGTCCGTGGCGGTCCGCGGGTGCGCTGTGGCTGGTCGCGCAGTTCCCCGCGCCCCTGCGGGGCTCGCGCGCCGGGCGCACGGCAGGTATCAGCCGCGGAGGTTCGGGAACCCGCTGTGACCGGACATGCGGGTCCCGCGCGCCCCGCCCATGATGGGGTGAGCGGTGACCGGCCACAGGGGCGTGCCCGCCAGCAGGCCACAGGGGCGCGCCCGCCAGCAGGCACGGAGGCACGGATGGGACAGGAGCCGGCGCCCGCCACCGGGCGGACCGGAGCGAGTGGGACGACGGGGACGGCGAGCGCCGCGGATCAGGCCTACACGCCCGATCCGCGGCGTTGGAAGGCGCTGTCGGTGTGCCTGCTGGTCGGCTTCATGTCGCTGCTGGACGTCTCGATCGTGAACGTCGCCCTGCCCGCGATCGAGCAGGGGCTCGGTGCCTCCGAGTCCGCTCTCTCGTGGGTCGTGTCCGGCTACGCGCTCACGTTCGGGCTCGTCCTGGTGCCGTCGGGGCGGATCGGTGACGCGCTGGGCCGCCGCACCGCCTTCCTCGGCGGGCTCGTCCTGTTCACTGCCGCTTCGATGGCCTGCGGGTTCGCCCAGGGGGCCGCGTGGTTGGTGATCGCACGGCTGGTGCAGGGCATCGGGGGCGGCCTGATCATGCCGCAGATCTCCGGCATGATCCAGCAGCTCTTCCGCGGTGCCGAGCGCGGCAGGGCGTT
The DNA here is from genome assembly GCF_041028275.1 of Streptomyces sp. PU-14G. NCBI lineage: Bacteria > Bacillati > Actinomycetota > Actinomycetes > Kitasatosporales > Streptomycetaceae > Streptomyces > Streptomyces sp. PU-14G. The sequence continues at coordinate 11,095 of NZ_JASKYT010000041.1, read as the reverse complement.
CGGGATGCTGGGGTCCACGATCGGCCTCTCGACGGCCGTCGGACCGCTGCTGGGCGGTCTGCTCATCGCGGCTTTCGGCGCCGCAGAGGGCTGGCGGTGGGTCTTCTTCGTCAACCTGCCCATCGGGGTCGTGGCCTTCCTTCTGGCCCTGCGCCTGGTTCCGCCCGCGTGTGCGGAGGGCGACACGGCGCACCGGCAGACGCTCGACCCGGTCGGTGTCCTGCTGCTGGGGGCCGGGGTCATCGCCGTGATGCTGCCGCTCGTGCAGGAACGGCAGTGGCACGGCCAGACCAAGTGGCTGCTCGTCCCGCTCGGCGTTCTGCTGGCCCTCACCTTCCTGTGGTGGGAGCGCAGGTACCAGCGGCACGGCAAGGAGCCCCTGGTGGACCTGCGGTTGTTCAGCGAGCGGTCGTACTCGTTGGGCGCTCTGCTGGGGCTGCTCTACTTCGCCGGCTTCACGACGATCTTCTTCATTTTCACGCTCTTCCTGCAGAACGGGATGCGCTACAGCGCTCTCCAGGCCGGGCTCACGCTCACGCCGTTCGCCGTCGGCTCCGCGGTCTCGGCCGCGGTCGGCGGCCGTTTCATCACCCGTGTCGGGCGCCCCCTGATCGCCGCTGGTCTGGCCCTGGTGCTGCTCGGGCTCGGCGGCGCGAGCCTCGCCGTGCACGAGGTGCAGAACAGCGCCGTCGGCTGGGCCCTGGTGGCGCCGATGCTGTGTTCGGGGCTCGGCTCGGGGCTGGTGATCTCCCCCAACCAGACCCTCGCCCTCCAGTCGGTGCCCGTCGCGCAGGGCGGTGCGGCGGGAGGTGTCATCCAGACCGGTCAGCGGATCGGCTCCGCCGCCGGGATCGCCGCGGTCGGTGCCGTCTTCTTCGCCTGGCTCGCCAGCAGCCGCAACTGGGCGACCGCGTTGGACTACGGGCTGCTCACGGCGCTGTGCTTCGTCGCCGCCGCGCTGGTGGTGGCTCTCGTGGACGTGGTGTACGGGCGGCGGCTCGCCCGCCGGGAGGGGTGAGGGAGAATGGCGGGCGCACACCCTTCTCGCATTGGAGCCCGATCCATGTCAGCCCCCGCCCGCCGTGCCCCCAGGGGCCTCGCCCTCTACGCGACCGTCCTGTGCCTGCTGGCCGTCGTCGCCGCCGTGGTCTCTTTCGCGAACGGCAGCTGGCTCGGCGCGATCTGGGTGCTGCTGGCCGGTCTGACCTCCAACATGGCCTGGTACTACCACCGCCGCCGGCCGTCCGCGCCGACGGAGAGCGCCGGCTGAGGACGGGCCCGGGAAAGCCTCAGGGAAGCAGCACGTTCTGGGGCTCGCCCTCCCAGAAGCGGAAGTACTCCAGGCCGAGGTACGTCTCCAGCTCGGAGACGCCCATGCCGCGCAGGATGGTGTCGACGACGTCCCAGAAGACGTCGTTGACCTGGGGGATCCACAGGCATCCGAAGACGATGAGGAGTCCGAAGGGTGCGAAGGGCTCGGCCTGTCTGCGGGCGGCGGGGGAGAGCCAGGGTTCGATGACGCCGTAGCCGTCCAGCCCCGGTACGGGCAGCAGGTTCAGCAGTGCGGCCGTCACCTGGAGCAGGGCGAGGAACGCGAGCGCGCTGCGGAACGCGACGGGCACGTCGTGTACGCCGTGGAGCCAGAACGGCGCGGTGAGCACCCCGGCGAACAGCGCGTTGGTGGCAGGGCCCGACGCGGAGATGAGGCTGTGCTTCCAGCGTCCCGGGATGCGGCCGCGTTCGATGTAGACGGCCCCGCCGGGGAGACCGATGCCCCCGAGGATGACGAAGACCACGGGCAGCACGATGCTGAGCAGCGCGTGGGTGTAGCGCAGCGGGTTGAGGGTCAGGTAGCCCTTCGCGCCGACCGAGACGTCTCCCGCGCCGAGCGCGGTGCGTGCGTGCGCGTACTCGTGGAGGCACAGGGAGACGATCCACCCGGCGACGACGAAGAAGAAGACGGAGACACCCGTCACGTCCGCCCAGCCGTACCAGACGGCCCAGCCGGAGACCGCCATGATCGCGACGAGCCCGAGGAAGACCGGGCTGATCCGGTGGTGTTCCGGATGGGGAGAGGCGCTGGTCATGGGCCCTGACCGTACCGGCAGTACGGGGGCCCCGCGAACCCCGCGCGCGAGGCCGGACGCGCGGCGCCCCGGGCGCGTGGTCCGCGGGTGACCTCCCTGGCGCCGCCCTACGCGCGGACGCGGCAGGTCTCGGGGCGGGTGCGCTGCCCGCTGCCGGTGAGGGAGACGAGGACGACGCCGCCGATCAGGAGGGCCGCGGCGGCGGTGTCCACGGGGGAGATGCCCTCGTGCAGGAGCGTGGCGGCGGAGGTCATGCCGAACACGGGGACCAGGAGGGAGAAGGGGGCGACCGCGGAGGCGTCGTAGCGGCGCAGCAGGTAGCCCCAGGCTCCGAAGCCGAACAGGGTGGCGATCCAGGCGACGAAGCCGAGCGCGGCCACCCCTCCCGCGTCCAGGGAGCGCAGGGCGGCGAGGTCGGCGGAGGGCCCCTCGAACAGCAGCGAGAGCGCGATCAGCGGAAGCGGCGGTACGAGGCTGACCCACACCATCCAGGCCAGCGCGTCCTCGGGGGCCGCTTTGCGGGTCAGCACGTTGGAGACGCCCCAGGCGAACGCGGCGGCGACGACGAGCAGGAAGGCGCCGAGCGGTCCCGCGGTGCCCTGGCCGGCGGCGGCGACCACGATGCCCGCGACCGAGACGGCCATGCCGAGAAGCCGGGTGCGGCCCAACCGTTCGCCCAGGGCCGCGGCGGCGAGGACGGCCGTGAAGACGGCCTGCGCCTGCAGGACGAGGGAGGACAGACCGGCAGGCATGCCGTGTTCCATGCCGATGAAGAGCAGTCCGAACTTCGCGACTCCGAGGGAGAGCCCGACGCCGACCACCCACCGCAGGGCGACGCGGGGCCGGCGGACGAAGAAGACGGCGGGCAGGGCGGCGAGGAGGAAACGCAGCGCGGAGAACAGCAGCGGTGGGAAGTGCCGCAGGCCGATCTCGATGACGACGAAGTTGACGCCCCACAGAGCGGCGACCAGGACGGCGAGGGCGAGGTGGAGGGGAGACAGGCGCATGATCCGATCGTCACCGCACTCGACCGTTCAGCACCAGCACGGCTTCGTGCATGGTTGGATTCAGCAATGCTGAACAATCCATGGACACTGAACAGTCCATGGATGCCGAACAGTCCATGAGTGCTGAACGGTTGCTGAACGGTCCGTCGGTGCTCAACGGGCCAGCGGTACCGCACAGACCAGCGGTGCCGAACACGCGGAGCGGCGGTGGACGCTCGGCGGTACGCCACGCAGTCGGAGCCCCGGAGGGTGCGTCATGCTCGATCTGTCCCGGTTGCGTGCGCTGCACGCCGTGCGGACGCACGGCTCGGTCGGCGGGGCCGCGCAGGCGCTCGGTTACACCCCGTCCGCCGTCTCCCAGCAGATCGCCAAGCTGGAGCGGGAGACCGGCACGAGGCTGCTGGAGCGGCAGGGGCGCGGCATCGCTCTGACCGACGACGCGCTGCTGCTCGTCCGTACGGCGGGCGAGATGCTCGCCCTCGCCGAGCGGGCCGAGGTGGCGCTGGAGGAGCGCAGAGGCCGCCCGGCGGGCAGGCTGCGGCTGGCGGCCTTCCCCAGCGGGGCGCGCGGCCTGATGCCCGCCGTCCTGGCCCGGCTGTGTGCCGACCATCCCGACCTCGACCTGCGGATGTCGGAGGTCGACCCGCACCTGTCGGTCGGCCTGGTGGCGCGTGGCGAGGTCGATCTCGCGCTCGCCCACGACTGGGACGTGGCACCGGCGTCGGCGCCCGAGGGGGTGCGCAGGACACCGCTGGGCGACGACCACTGCGACGTCCTGCTTCCGGCCGGGCACGAGATGGCCGAGCGTGCCGCGTTGGTCACGGCGGACCTGGCGGGCCGGCGCTGGGTGTGCCAGCCGCCCGGCACGGTCTGCCACGACTGGCTCCACACCACGTTGCGCGCTGCCGGGCAGGAGCCGGACGTCGCCTACCAGGTCGCCGAGTTCGCGACGCAGGCCGCTCTGGTGGCCGCCGGTCTGGGGATCGCCCTCCTGCCGCGCCTGGGGCGTGGCCCGCTGCCCGACGGCGTGGTGCTCCGCCCGCTGGAACCGACGCCCACCCGCCACCTGTTCGCCCTCACCCGCGCCGGCGTGTCCCACCGCCCGGCGATCCGGGCCGCGCTGGGTGCGCTGCGGCAGGCCGCGGCGGCCCGGATGTCACCCTGAGCCGTCATGGGCCGTCTCCGTGGGCCGTGAGGGTGGTGTCGGCTCGCCGGGCGGGTGACCTGCGGTCAGGAGACGTCCCGGCGGTGGAATGTCGCTGGTCTCTCACATGTGCACCCCGCGCGGCAGCGTGCGGGGGCGCGCATGCCCCGAAGCGCGCCAGGACGGTGCAGCGGGCAGGGCAGGCCGAAAGGACAGTTCCATGACGAAGTGGAAGGCGGCGCGCCGCGTGCGGGCGCTGACGGTGGTCGCGGCGGCGGTGACCTCTCTGGTGGGCGTACTGCCGGCGGCGGCGTCCGCGGCCGACGAAGGGCCCGGGTCGGGCAGCCGCCTGCCGCACCGCGGCTACATGTGCGACCGGGTGGAGCACGACCGGGGCGCGGGCGTGGGGAGCGGCGACTGCCGTGCGGTGCGTACGCCTCGCCACGGCCACATCCGGGACGCTTTCGTGATCGAGAGCCGCCGCACGCACTACCGGATGGTCTGCACGAGCAAGCGGGGTCAGGTCTCCGGTTACGCCAACGTGCCCAAGTGGGTCCGCGGGGTCAGCTGCCACCGTGCCTGAGACGCCGCCTCGGCGGCGCGTCCCGGACCGGTCGCCGCTCCCGCGGGGGTGGCAACCGGTCCGGGACGACGACCGGCGGCCGGCGACCGGGCGGGACGGCCACTCGCGACCAGCCCGACCGGTGACCGGTGACCGGCGATCGGCGACCGATGACCGGCGAGCGGCCCAAGCGGGCTCAGCCGGCCGGAGCGGGTTCAGCCGGAGCGGGCCTGCCGGGTCCGCGACCGGTTGGACTTGCGGATGGCGTCTTCCAGCTCCGGTTTCGTCATCCGCGAGCGGCCCTCCACCCCGAGCCGTTTGGCCACGTCGTACAGGTGCTGTTTCGGGGCGCCTTCGTCGACGCCCTCACCGCTGCGTCCGCCCCGGCCGCGCGGGCGCGCGGACTGCGGATCGGACGGCCCCTTGCGGGCGCCCTTCTTGCGTTCCCAGTGGTCGCCGACCTTCTCGTGCGTGTGTTTCAGCGCGCCGTACGCCGTCTGATGGGCGCGCCGGCCCTCGCCGTACTCCTTGACGGCCGAGTCGTGCGCCTTCGCCCAGGTGCGCTGGGCGCTGTCCGGGGAACGGCGGAGCGTCGAGGGCAGCTCCTCGCGAGCGGGCATCCGGGGTACCTCCGCTGGGCAATGCGCCTGTGCGCGTGCGTGAGCGCGTGCGCATAAGCGTGCGCGCGTACGTGTGCGTACGTACGGGCGTCGAGTGCCCTGCCGCATACCGGGCGAAACCGCCCCTACGGCGTCGCCGGGCCGGCGCGGTGGGGAGGCCTTCCCGGGCGCCCCCCGTCCCGGGAGGGGCGGCTGCGAGCAGCCCGGTGCCCAGGCGGGCGGCTGGCGGGCGGCTGCCGTCGGACACCTGTCCGCCCGGTGGCAGTATGTGGGGGTGCGCTACCTCTACCGCGTTCTGGGTACCACGCAGGTTCTCCGCGAGGACGGCACGGCCGTGCCGGTCGGTGGGGCGCGGCTGCGTGCGCTGCTGACCGCGCTGGCCCTGGCGGGAGGACGGCCCGTACGTACCGGGCAACTGGCCGCCGCCGTGTGGGCGGAGGACGAGGACGCCCCCGCGGAGGAGACGGCCGCCGTCCAGGCGCTCGTGGGCAGGGTGCGCAGGTCGTTGGGGCGGGACGCGGTCGTCTCGGTGGAGGGCGGCTACCGGCTGGCGGTGACGCGCGACGACGTCGACCTCTTCCGGTTCGAACGCCTGGCCACCGAGGGCGCGGAGGCGCTCGCGGACGGCGATCCGGTCAAGGCCGCGGCGCTGCTCGACGACGCCCTCGCGCTGTGCGGCGGGCCTGCGCTGGCCGACCTGCCCGACGGGGGAGGGCCCGCCGCGGTACGGGCGGCGGACCGCGAACTGACCGCGCGCCGCGACCGGGTGCGGGCCGCGCTCGCCCTCGACCAGGCCGAGACGGTGCTGCCCGGCGCGCGCGAGCTGGCCGCCGGGCATCCCCTGGACGAGTCGCTCCAGGCTCTGCTGCTGCGCGCCCTGCACGGCGCGGGCCGCACCGCCGAGGCCCTGGCGTCGTACGAGACCGTCCGCGCCCGGCTCGCCGACCGCCTGGGCGCCGGCCCGGGCCCCGAACTCCGCGCGCTGCACGCGACGCTGCTGGCCGCCGACGACCCCGCGCCGCCTCCGCCTGCGCTTTCGCCTGCGTCCCCGCCTCCGACTCCGCCTGCGTCCCCGGGGCACCGGCCCGCTGCCGTCCGGCCCGTCGGCAACCTGCGTACCCGGCTGACCTCCTTCGTCGGGCGCGAGGAGGAGATCGGCGCCCTCGGGGCGGAGCTCGGCTGCGCGCGGCTGGTGACGCTCACCGGGCCCGGCGGCGCGGGGAAGACCCGCCTGTCGCTGGAGACGGCCGCCCGCACCGGCGCGGACCGGCGCGGCGCGTGGAAGGACGGCGTGTGGGTGGCCGAACTGGCGTCCGTGCGGGGGCGGAACGGGCCCGGGCAGGTCGCCGAGGCCGTCCTGACCGCGCTCGGCGGCCGGGAGACCGTCCTGATCGGCTCCACCGCCGAGAGTCTGCACGCGGCGACCGACCGCACGGCCGGCGACCCCCTGGCCCAGCTCGTCGAGCACTGTGCGGCCCGCCGCATGCTGCTGGTGCTGGACAACTGCGAGCACGTCATCGACGCGGCGGCGCGAGTCGTCGAGACGCTGCTCGTGGAGTGCCCCGGCGTGACCGTGCTCGCCACCAGCCGCGAACCGCTGGGCGTGCCGGGGGAGTCGGTGCGGCCCGTCGGGCCGCTGCCCGAGCATGTCGCGCTGCGGCTGCTGGCCGACCGGGGTGCCCGTGCGCGTGAGGGGTTCAGCACGGACGAAGAACCCGAGGCGTGCGCGGAGATCTGCCACCGCCTCGACGGGCTGCCGTTGGCGATCGAGCTGGCCGCGGCCCGGCTGCGCTCGCTCACCCCCGGCCAGCTCGCCCGGCGCCTCGACGACCGGTTCCGGCTGCTGACCAGCGGAAGCCGTACCGTCCTGCCCCGGCAGCAGACCCTGCGCGCGGTCGTCGACTGGTCCTGGGAACTGCTGGAGGAGCCCGAACGCACGGTGCTGCGGCGGCTGTCGGTCTTCGCGGGCGGCTGCGAGCTGGAACAGGTCGAGGAGGTGTGCGGGGCCGCACGGGAGGGCGGCGCGGGCGCTGACACCGCCGCACTGCTGGGTTCCCTTGTCGACAAGTCGCTGGTGGTCGCCGTGCCCGGCGACGGCCGGACGACCGGGATGCGGTACCGGCTGCTGGAGACCGTCGCGGAGTACGCCGCCGAGAAGCTCGAAGCCCTGCCCGGCGAGCGGGAGCGGGCCGAGGCCCGCCACCTGGTCGCCTACCGCGAGCTGGCCCGCACCGCCGAGCCGCTCCTGCGCGGACCCCGGCAGGCGGTCTGGCTGGACCGGCTGGAGCGCGAGCACGACAACATCCGCACCGCGCTGCGCCGTGCCGTCGCCGCCGGCGAGGAGCAGGAGGCGCTGTGCCTGGTGCTGTCCATGGGCTGGTTCTGGCAGCTGCGCGGGCACCGCGCCGACTCCCGCGCCTGGGGGGAAGCCGCCTCGCGCCTGGGCCCCGGCCCCTTCACCGACCCGCCGCGCCCGGTGCCGCCGCTGCACGAGTCGGCCACGCACGATCCGCCGCCCATGAGCGAGGAACAGCTGTGGGAGGCCAGACGCGGGGTGCGGCTGATGGTGCTGGCCGACGCCGAGGACGGTGTCGAACGGCTGCAGAGCCCCGAGCGGCAGGCCGAGTTGGTCAACATCACGCGCGCCTACACCCCCGGGATGCCGCAGGTCTGCCGCCTCCCCGGCTGCATGTGGCTGTTCGCCTGGCTCATGAGCGGCCACCACGAGGCGCTCCACGAGGTCGCCGACGCGCACGTCCAGGGCTGCCGCGACCTGGGCTACGAGTGGGAGCTGGGCTTCGCGCTCCAGCTGCGCTCGAAGATCACCAGCGACCGCCCGGGCGCCTGGGAGACGTCCGGCGCCGACGCGGACGAGAGCCTGGAGATCTTCCGCAGGCTCGGGGACGCCTGGGGTGAGGCGGAGGCGCTGTCGGGCCGGGCCGAAGCGCTCAGCGCACGCGGCGAGTTCGTCCAGGCGGCGACCGACTACCGGCTGGCCATCTCCCGCGCTCAGGAGCTGGGCGCGCACAGCCAGGTGCCGCACCTGAAGTCCCGGCTCGGCTCCGTACTCGTGGAGCTGGCGGGCCCCGAGCTGGTCGCCGAGGGCGAACGGCTGATGCGGGAGGCGGTCGAGGAGGCCGAACGCGTCGGAGGGGATGGGCCCAACTTCGCGTCGATCCAGCTGGCGGTCCACCTGATCCGCACGGGGGAGCCGGAGGCGGCCCGTGCGCTGCTGGAGCCGCTGGAGCGGGAGTTCGAGGACAGGGCGCCGCAGCTCTTCGCCGGAATGGTGCAGTCCATGCTCGCCTGGGGGTACGTCGTGGCGGGCGAGCCGGCCGAAGCCCTGGCCAAGCTGAGGACGTCCATCGGCAAGACCCGCGACGCGATGGCGGACGCGGTCACACCGCATCTGACACTCACCCAGCTCGTGACGGCCGTGCGGGCGCTGGCAGCGCTCGGCCGGGGCACGGAGGCGGGTCGGCTGCTGGGCGCCTACGACGCCTGTTCCGACCTGCCCAGAAGGCAGTTTCTGCACCCCGTCGAGCGCGAGTCACGGCAGGCCGCCGAGGAGGCGGTACGGGCGATGCTGACGCCCGAGGAGTACGCCGTAAGCCACACCGAGGGCGGCGGCCTCACTCTCGAGGAGGCCGTCGCCCTGGTCCAGGGGGCCTGACGGAGGGCGGTGCCTGACGGAGGGTGCCGCCAGGCCACGCCTCAGACCTTCTTCCGGAACTTCGCGATGGCGAACGGCGCCGTGACGAGGGTGAGCCCCACCGCCCAGATCACCGTCCACATCACGGGGCCTGCCACCGCGCCCTCGCCCAGCATCAGCCCCCGGGCGGAGTCGGCGACATGCGTCAACGGATTGACCTTGGTGAACGCCTCCAGCCAGCCGGGCATCGTGTCCGTCGAGACGAACACCGAGGAGCCGAACTGCAGCGGCATCAGCACCAGGAACGAGATGCCCTGGACGGCCTGCGCCGTCTCCATCGACAGCCCGACCAGGATGAAGATCCACAGCAGGGACGCGCCGAACAGCGCCGTCAGACCGACGGCTCCCAGCATCCCAAGCCAGTTCCCGTTCAGGTCGAACCCGCACAGCAGGCCCACGGCCAGCAGCACGACGATGGCCACCAGCATGCGGCCGACCTCGACCAGCGACTTGGCTATCAGCACGGAGGAGCGGGCGATCGGCATGGACCGGAAGCGGTCCATCACTCCCTTGCGGAAGTCCTCGTTGATGCCCGTACCCACCGCCATCGCGATGGACATGCTCATCATGCCCATCATGCCGGGGATCAGATACTGCACGTACTGGTCCCGGCTGGCGCCGCCGCCCCCGCCGCCGATCGCGCCGCCGAAGACGTAGACGAACAGCAGGGTGAAGACGATGGGCATCAGCAGGGCGTCCATCATCGACTCCGGGTCCTGCTTGATCTGCAGGGCGCAGCGGCGCACCAGCGCGCCGATGTGCCGCAGATTGGCCCGCAGCCCGATCCGTCCGTCGTCCGCTCCCGGCTTCACCTGCTCCGGTCCCGTGCCGGGCCCCGCGGGGGTTTTCCCGGATTCGGGTGCCTTGATGGTGGCGGTACTCACGCCGCGACCTCCTCGAGTGCGTTCTCGTCGTCGTTGTGGGTGGCCTTCTGGCCGGTGAGCGCCAGGAACACCTCGTCCAGGCTGGGCAGGTGGGTGGCGATGTCGGCGATCGCGAAACCGCGCGTCCCCAGCAGCCCCACCACGGCGGTCAGCTGTTCGTCGCTGACGATCGGGACGCTCACCACGCCCTGGGCCTCGTCGGCAGTGGCACCCGCCACCCCGTCCAGACCCGCTTGCGCGAGGGCGCCGACCATCCGCGTCAGCTCGCCCGGATCGGCGGGACGGATCTCCAGCGTGCGGCCACCCACCTTCGCCTTCAGCTCGGGCACCCGGCCCTCGGCGATGACCCGGCCGCGGTCCACGACCGTCAGCTCGCTGGCGAGCTGCTCGGCCTCCTCCATGTACTGCGTCGTGAGCAGCACCGTGTTGCCTTCGGCCACGATGTTCTGCACCTCTTCCCACACCTCGTTGCGGGTGCGCGGGTCGAGACCTGTGGTGGGCTCGTCGAGGTAGAGCACCTTCGGCCGGCCGATCATGGACGCCGCCAGGTCGAGCCTGCGGCGCATGCCGCCGCTGTACTTGCTCGCGGGGCGCCGGGCCGCCTCGGTGAGGGAGAACCGCTCCAGCAGCTCGTCGGCGCGCGTGCGCGCCTCGGAGCGGGGCAGATCGAGCAGGCGCCCGATCATGTAGAGGTTCTCCCAGCCGGACAGCTTCTCGTCCACCGAGGCGTACTGCCCGGTGAGGCCGATCGTGCGGCGCAGTTGACGGGGCTGGCGCACCACGTCGTACCCCGCGACCATCGCCGTGCCGGCGTCCGGCTGCAGCAGCGTGGACAGCATCCGCACCAGCGTCGTCTTGCCCGCCCCGTTCGGGCCGAGGACCCCCATGACCGTGCCCTCGCGCACGTCGAGGTCGATGCCGTCGACGGCCTTCGTCTCCCCGAAGTGCTTGACCAGGCCGCGGACCTCGACCGCGTTCGTCGTCTTCTCGCTCGTCATGTCAGTCAATGTGCCAGGTGCCACCGACAAACCACCGACACGCCGCCGACAGTCCGCCCCTGGCGGTGCCGGCGCCCGCCC
>NZ_JASKYT010000409.1:0-5821 GCF_041028275.1 Streptomyces sp. PU-14G | reverse complement strand
CTCCGTCACCGGACCCCGGTACTCGAACGCCRSCGGACCACCCCCAGGAGCCAGCGCCTCGTACGCCTTGTCCGCCAGCGGACCCAGCACCGCCAGCAGATCCAACCGCTGCGCCAACAACTGCGCCCCCGCCCGCGCCAGATGCTGATCCCACACGTCCAGCGTCGACAGATCCACCCCGCGGCCCCCGTGCCGCCGCGCCATCGCCGCCGACTTCAGCAGACTGTTGCGCTGCTTGAGCACCCGCTCGTAGTCCGAACGCACCCCCGCCATCCGCGGCGCCCGCGCCACCACCAGCTCGTCCACGAACCGGCGCCGCTCACCCGGATCGCCCTTGACCAGCGCCAGATCCTCCGGCGCGAACAGCACCGTCCGCACAATCCCCAGCACATCGCGGGGCCGCACCTGCGAGGAGCGGTTGATCCGCGCCCGGTTCGCCCTGCCCGGATTCAGCTCCAGCTCGACCAGCTGCTCCCGCTCGCCCTGCCGCACCTGGGCCCGCACGACCGCCCGCTCCGCGCCCTGCCGCACCAACGGCGCGTCCGAGGAGACCCGGTGACTGCCCAGCGTGGCCAGATAGCCGACGGCCTCCACGAGATTCGTCTTCCCCTGACCGTTCGGCCCGAGAAACGCGGTCACGCCCGGGCCGAGGGAGACCTCGGCCCGGGCGTACGACCGGAAATCGGCCAGCGAGAGATGCCTGACGTGCATCGGTGCGCCGTCAGCCCCCCGTGGGCGGAGTGACGTCGGCACCCGGAGCGTCGGCGCCCGTCTCCCCCGCCTTGCCGGCCGCGGTGACCGCGTGCCCGCCGAACTGGTTGCGCAGCGCGGCGATCATCTTCATCTGCGGCGAGTCCTCCTGCCGGGAGGAGAAACGCGCGAACAGCGACGCGGTGATCGCCGGCAGCGGCACCGCGTTGTCGATCGCCGCCTCCACCGTCCAGCGGCCCTCGCCCGAGTCGGCCGCGTAGCCGCGCAGCGCCTGCAGGTGCTCGTCGCTGTCCAGCGCCTTGACCGCCAGGTCCAGCAGCCAGGAGCGGATGACGGTGCCCTCCTGCCAGGAACGGAAGACCTCACGCACGTCGGTCACCGAGTCGGCGGCCTCCAGCAGCTCCCAGCCCTCGGCGAAGGACTGCATCATCGCGTACTCGATGCCGTTGTGGACCATCTTCGCGAAGTGGCCCGCGCCGACCTTGCCCGCGTGGACGGAGCCGAACTCCCCCTCGGGCTTCAGCGCGTCGAAGACGGGCTGCACCTTCGCCACGTCCTCGGCGGAGCCGCCGTACATCAGCGCGTAGCCATTCTCCAGGCCCCACACGCCGCCCGAGACGCCGCAGTCGACGAAACCGATGCCCTTGGCCTTCAGCTCCTCGGCGTGCTTCTCGTCGTCCGTCCAGCGCGAGTTCCCGCCGTCGACCACCAGATCACCGGGGGAGAGCAGCTCGGCCAGCTCGTCGACGGTCGCCTGGGTGGCCGCGCCCGCCGGCACCATCACCCACACCACGCGCGGCCCGCTGAGCGACCCCACCAGCTCCTCGAGGCTGCCGACGTCCGCGATGTCCGGATTCCGGTCATACCCGATGACCGTGTGGCCCCCACGGCGGATGCGCTCACGCATGTTCCCGCCCATCTTCCCGAGACCGACCAGACCGAGCTCCATCACTGCCCCTTAGCTGTGTTTCTCGCGTTTTCGCAGTTTCGTACGCATTCGACCCTACGCCTCCACACCCTGTGGGCAGGCGCCGCCGGGGGCGGCAGTGGGGGCACATCCCGGGGGAATTCCGGAGGCGGGCACCACCCGGCCACCGGCGGGCAGCCGACGACGAGGCCCGCCGCCCCAGCCACCGGACGAGACGAGCACCGGCACGGACGGACGAGACCGGCGCCGACACCGGCACGGACGAGACCGGCACCGGGCACCGGAGCAGGGCGCCGGCCCGGCGGGGGCGAGGGCCTCAGCCCGCTCGGCGGGGGCGTCAGCCCGACAGCCGCACCGGCATGATCAGGTACTTGTACGCCTCGTCGGCCTCCGCGTCCTTGGCCGGGCGACCGCTCAGCAGCGCCGGCTTGGTCGAGGTGGTGAACGACAGCTGGGCCACCGGAGAGTCGATCGCGCTCAGCCCCTCCAGCAGGAACCCCGGGTTGAAGGCGATCGAGATGTCGTCCCCCTCCAGGTCGGCGTCGACACGCTCCACAGCCTGTGCGTCGTCGCTCGACCCCGCCTCCAGCGTCAGCACACCCTGCTCGAAGCTCAGCCGCACCGGCGTGTTGCGCTCAGCGACCAGCGCCACGCGCTTGACGGCCTCCACGAACGGCGCCGTCTCGATCACGGCCACCGAGTTGAACTCCGTCGGGAACAGCGTGCGGTACTTGGGCAGGTCGCCCTCCAGCAGCCGCGTCGTCGTCCGCCGCCCCGCGCCCTCGAAGCCGATCAGGCCCTCGCCCGACCCGGAGCCCGAGAGCGCCAGCGTGACGCTGTCGCCGCCGCTGAGCGACTTCGCGGTGTCCAGCAGCGTCTTGGCCGGCACCAGCGCCACAGCCGAGGCCTCCGGCGTCTCCGGCTTCCACAGGAACTCGCGGACCGCGAACCGGTAGCGGTCCGTGGACGCCAGGGTGACGGTGTCGCCCTCGATCTCGATGCGCACACCGGTGAGCACCGGCAGGGTGTCGTCCCGCCCCGCCGCGATGGCGACCTGCTGGGCCGCGGCGGCGAAGACCTCACCGGGAACGGTGCCGGTGGCCGACGGCATCTCGGGCAGCGCCGGGTACTCCTCCACCGGCAGGGTGTGGAGCGTGAAGCGCGAGGAGCCGCAGACCACGGTCGCCCGTACACCGTCTGTGGAGATCTCCACCGGGCGGTTGGGGAGCGCGCGGCAGATGTCGGCCAGCAGCCGGCCGGACACCAGGACGGTGCCCTCCTCCTCGACCTCGGCCTCGACGGAGACCCGCGCCGACACCTCGTAGTCGAAGCCGGAGAGGCTCAGCGCGCCGTCGTCCGCCTTCAGCAGCAGGCCCGCGAGCACCGGCACCGGAGGGCGGGCGGGGAGGCTCTTGGCCGTCCATGCCACCGCCTCCGCGAGGACATCCCGTTCAACCCGGATCTTCACCTTCAGCCGCCTCCCGCGCTGCCTTCTTACGTGCTGTTGCCGGGAACCAGTCTGACGCACGGGACCGACAGCGGAAGCGGGTGCGGGTCAAGTCGAGCAGATCCGGGCCGAGGCGCGAGGCGCCGAGTTGTGCACAGCCCCCACTTCGAAGCGAATCCCGGGCTCTCTAGGTGTCGTCGTAGTAGTAGGGCCTGTGGAAACCGTGGAAAAGCCCGTCTGCGCAGCTCAGAGCCGGAATTTTGTCCACCGGGCCTGTGGGTGGACCCGTGGACGAAGGGGCCTTCGCTGTGGACACCGAAAAGTTCCCCACAACCCGCCCACAGGCAGAGGGGGTTTCCCCACAGCTGCGCCCACAGATTTACCCACCTTTCCCACAGCCCAATCCTCGGCCTCGATGTGACGGCTTTCACTCGGACCGGTGAGCGGGCGCGTTGCGTTGCCGAACAGTGGACAGTTCTGTGGAGAAGTGGCCGTGCGCTGGGGAAAAGTGGCCTCATCCTGTGGGCGGACGGTGGACAAGTCCGAGAGCCGTCGGCGGCCGGTTCGGTCCTCCACAGGTGTGGACAGAGCTCGCCCACAAATACACAGGCGGGTGACCTCGGCGAACAGCCTCCCACGGGGCCGGCTGTGGACGCCCTTGGGACAACGGAAGAGGTCCCCAGGGTGTGGACGCGGTGAACCGGCCACAACTGTGGACCGAGCCGCTCCGCGCCTCCCGAATCGAACAGCGAAGGGCCCCCGGGGAGTTCTCCCCGGGGGCCCTGTCCGTCCGTAGGCCGCCGTAGGCCGTCCGCAGGCCGTCCGAAGGCTGCACGTAGGTCGTCCGCAGACCGACCGCAGACCGTCCGCAGGCTGCGCGCAGGCCGCCCGTCAGGCGTTCTTGATGCGGTTGGTCAGCTCCGTGACCTGGTTGTAGATGGAGCGCCGCTCCGCCATCAGCGCGCGGATCTTCCGGTCGGCGTGCATCACCGTGGTGTGGTCGCGGCCCCCGAACTGCCCGCCGATCTTCGGCAGCGACAGATCCGTCAGCTCCCGGCACAGGTACATGGCGATCTGGCGCGCCGTCACCAGCACGCGACTGCGCGAGGAACCGCACAGGTCGTCCACCGTCAGCCCGAAGTAGTCGGCGGTGGCCGCCATGATGGCGGGCGCGGTGATCTCCGGAGTCGCGTCCTCGCCGCCGGGGATCAGGTCCTTGAGCACGATCTCCGTCAGCCCGAGATCGACCGGCTGCCGGTTGAGGCTCGCGAAGGCCGTCACCCGGATCAGCGCGCCCTCCAGCTCGCGGATGTTGCGTGAGATGCGGGAGGCGATGAACTCCAGCACCTCGGGCGGGGCGTTGAGCTGCTCCTGCACCGCCTTCTTGCGGAGGATCGCGATACGCGTCTCCAGCTCGGGCGGCTGGACGTCGGTGATCAGGCCCCACTCGAAGCGGTTGCGCAGCCGGTCCTCCAGCGTCTCCAGCGCCTTGGGCGGCCGGTCGCTGGAGAGCACGATCTGCTTGTTGGCGTTGTGCAGGGTGTTGAAGGTGTGGAAGAACTCCTCCTGCGTCGACTCCTTGTCGGCCAGGAACTGGACGTCGTCGACGAGCAGGATGTCCATGTCGCGGTAGCGCTTGCGGAACGCGTCCGCCTTGCCGTCGCGGATGGAGTTGATGAACTCGTTGGTGAACTCCTCCGAACTGACGTACCGCACCCGCGTCCCCGGGTAGAGGCTGCGCGCGTAGTGCCCGATCGCGTGCAGCAGGTGCGTCTTGCCGAGGCCTGACTCGCCGTAGATGAACAGCGGGTTGTAGGCCTTGGCGGGCGCCTCCGCCACGGCGACGGCCGCGGCGTGCGCGAAGCGGTTCGAGGCCCCGATCACGAAGGTGTCGAAGAGGTACTTCGGATTCAGCCGTGCCGTCGGCTCCCCGGGGCCCGTCGCGGGCGCCGGCTGCGCGGCCAGCGGTCCCGGCGCACCGCTGGGTGCGGGCAGCTGGGAAGGGCTGTCGTAGTGCGGGGCGGGCGGTCGCCCCTGCGGCGGCACCTGCGGCCGGGGGCGCTGCTGGTGCTGGGGCTGCGGTTGTGGCTGTTGCGGCGGCTGGTGCTGGTGCTGGTGCTGCGGTTCGTAGGCGTCGTACGACTGCTGGTCGTAGCCCTGCTGGTCGTAGCCCTGCTGGTCGTACGGCTGCTGCCGGTGGTCGTAGTGCTGGGGCCGCTGGTGCTGCGGCGGGTAAGGGTCGCGCCGCTGCTGCCACGAGGACGGGCCGGGAGCCGGCCCCGGGCCGTGCGTGTACTCGGGATACGCGGAGCGGGCCCCGGGAACCTCCCGGCTCTCGTACTGGTCGCGGCTCTCGTACTGGTCGTAGCGGTCCTGCTCGTACCGTTCCGCCTGGTCGTAGCGGTCCGGTTGCTCGTAGCGTTCCGCCTGGTCGTAGCGTTCCGCCTGCTCGTAGCGGTCCTGCGGTTCGTAGCGTTCCGGCTGGGGCTGCTGTTGACCCTGGGGGTCGTGAGCAGCCGGGGCGGTCGGGTGACCGTGCTGCGGGGCGCCGTGTGGCGGACCGGCGTGTTGGGGACCGCCTTGCTGGGGGCCGCCGTGTTGGGGTCCGGGCCCACGGTCGTCGTGCTGCTCGTAGCCCTCGTAGCTCGTCTCGCGCGGCGGGTAGCCGTCGTACGCCGGTTCGTAGGCGCTCTCCCGCTGCGGCGGCTGGGGCTGCTGCTGCTCGGGGGCGGGGG
>NZ_JASKYT010000408.1:0-5602 GCF_041028275.1 Streptomyces sp. PU-14G | reverse complement strand
ATCAGGTGATGCTAAGTCCGTGCAACCGTCCGTGCCGGCTTTGCTGSTTTCGGGAGTGGTGGAGCCGACGGTCCAAGTCTGTAGTAGGTGAGTGATGGGGTGACGCAGTGAGGTAGTCCATCCCGGGCGGTGGTTGTCCCGGGGTAAGGGTGTAGCCCGAGGAGTAGGTAAATCCGTTCCTCGTGTGGGGGTGAGACCTGATGCCGAGCCGTTTGTGGTGAAGTGGATGATCCTGTGCTGTCGAGAAAAGCCTCTAGCGAGGTGTGTGGCGGCCCGTACCCTAAACCGACTCAGGTGGTCTGGTAGAGAATACCGAGGCGTTCGGGTGAACTATGGTTAAGGAACTCGGCAAAATGCCCCCGTAACTTCGGGAGAAGGGGGGCCAAACCTGGTGATCMMWCWTGCWKKGTGAGCTGGGGGTGGCCGCAGAGACCAGCGAGAAGCGACTGTTTACTAAAAACACAGGTCCGTGCGAAGCCGTAAGGCGAGGTATACGGACTGACGCCTGCCCGGTGCTGGAACGTTAAGGGGACCGGTTAGTCACATTTCGGTGTGGTGAAGCTGAGAACTTAAGCGCCAGTAAACGGCGGTGGTAACTATAACCATCCTAAGGTAGCGAAATTCCTTGTCGGGTAAGTTCCGACCTGCACGAATGGCGTAACGACTTCTTGACTGTCTCAACCATAGACCCGGTGAAATTGCACTACGAGTAAAGATGCTCGTTTCGCGCAGCAGGACGGAAAGACCCCGGGACCTTTACTATAGCTTGATATTGGTGTTCGGTTCGGCTTGTGTAGGATAGGTGGGAGACTGTGATACGGGCACGCCAGTGTTCGTGGAGTCGTTGTTGAAATACCACTCTGGTCGTGCTGGATGTCTAACCTGGGTCCGTGATCCGGATCGGGGACAGTGTCTGGTGGGTAGTTTAACTGGGGCGGTTGCCTCCTAAATGGTAACGGAGGCGCCCAAAGGTTCCCTCAGCCTGGTTGGTCATCAGGTGGTGAGTGTAAGTGCACAAGGGAGCTTGACTGTGAGACTGACGGGTCGAGCAGGGACGAAAGTCGGGACTAGTGATCCGGCGGTGGCTTGTGGAAGCGCCGTCGCTCAACGGATAAAAGGTACCCCGGGGATAACAGGCTGATCTTCCCCAAGAGTCCATATCGACGGGATGGTTTGGCACCTCGATGTCGGCTCGTCGCATCCTGGGGCTGGAGTCGGTCCCAAGGGTTGGGCTGTTCGCCCATTAAAGCGGTACGCGAGCTGGGTTTAGAACGTCGTGAGACAGTTCGGTCCCTATCCGCTGCGCGCGTTGGAGTCTTGAGAAGGGCTGTCCCTAGTACGAGAGGACCGGGACGGACGGACCTCTGGTGTGCCAGTTGTTCTGCCAAGGGCATGGCTGGTTGGCTACGTTCGGGAAGGATAACCGCTGAAAGCATCTAAGCGGGAAGCCTGCTTCGAGATGAGGACTCCTGCCTCCTTTGAGAGGGTAAGGCTCCCTGGAGATGACGGGGTTGATAGGCCGGATCTGGAAGCCCAGTAATGGGTGGAGGTGACCGGTACTAATAGGCCGAGGGCTTGTCCATAGAGGCTCGCGTCCACTGTGTGGGTTCTGAGACAACAACCGCACTTCTAAATGAAGAGTGTGCTTGTTCGCTTTGAGACTCCGGGACCTGGATTCAAGATCCGGGTGACCCGATCAGAGTTTCGGTGGTCATAGCGTGAGGGAAACGCCCGGTCACATTCCGAACCCGGAAGCTAAGCCTTTCAGCGCCGATGGTACTGCATGCGGGAGCGTGTGGGAGAGTAGGACGCCGCCGAACAATCTTTGAGGCCTTTGGCCTCCAGCGTGCATGCGCTGGAGGCCAAAGGCCTTTTTTTGTTTTCTCTCCGCATTCTCGGAGAGCGTTGTTCCACTGCCTGCGCGAGAATCGATGTGCAGGCACCGCAGACAGGAGTCACGTCGATGTCCCCCAGCTCCTCCGACGATCGCGACCGCCCAGAACGCCGGCCCCGGCAGTCCGGCTCGGGCCCGCGCCGCGATGACGCCTCCCGCTCGGGTGGCCCGCGCGGCCCGCGGCGTGAGGACGGCGGCCGTGGCGGTCGCAGCGGTGGTTTCCGCTCCGGTGGTGGGTTCTCCCGTGACGACCGTCCGCGTGGCGACCGCCCGCGCGGCGGGCGCGACGAACGCCCGGGCCAGGGCCCCCGACGCGACGGTGACCGCGACCGTTCTTTCTCGCGCCGTGATGACCGTGACCGTGGTTCCTCGCGTCGCGATGACCGCGACCGTGGTTCTTTCCGCCGTGACGACCGCGACGGTGGTTCCTCGCGTCGGGACGATCGTGACCGCGGCTCCTTCCGTCGTGATGACCGTGACCGTGGCTCCTCGCGTCGCGATGACCGTGACCGTGGCTCCTCGCGTCGCGATGACCGCGACCGCGGCTCGTACCGTCGTGATGACCGTGACCGTGGTGCCTCGCGCCGAGACGACCGTGACCGTGGCTCCTTCCGCCGTGACGACCGCGACCGTGGTCCGTACCGTCGTGACGACCGCGACCGCGACCGCGACCGCGGCCATGGCCACGACCGGGACCGGGACCGGGGTCGGCCGCAGGGCGGGTCGGGGGCTCGTAGGGACGAGGGGCGTGACCGTCGGCGCCGCCCTTACGGGGGGCAGGGCGGTGACCGGGACCGTCGGGACGACCGTCGGGGCGGTTTCCGGCGGGACGACGACCGGTCGGGCGGGTTCCGGCGCGGTGGCGGCGATCGTGGGCGGCCGTACGGGCGTGACGACCGGGACCGTGGGCGTGACCGGCAGGACCGTGAGCCGCTGCGGCGGCTGCCGATCGATGAGGACGTCACCGGCGAGGAGCTGGACAAGGACGTCAAGCAGGAGTTGAAGAGCCTGCCGAAGACGCTGGCCGAGGATGTCGCGCGGAATCTGGTGATGGTGGCGCGGCTGCTGGACGACGAGCCCGAGCGGGCGTACGCGTACGCGAAGGTGGCGCTGCGGTTGGCGTCGAGGGTGCCGTCGGTACGTGAGGCGGCGGGTTTCGCCGCGTATGCGGTGGAGAAGTACGCGGAGGCGTTGGCGGAGTTCCGGGCGGCGCGCCGGATGACCGGGCTGCAGCATCTGTGGCCGGTGATGGCGGACTGCGAGCGCGGTCTGGGGCGCCCCGAGAAGGCGTTGGCCATGGCGGGCGAGCCCGAGGTGCGGCAGCTCGACAAGGCAGGGCAGGTGGAGATGCGGCTCGTCGCGGCGGGGGCGCGGCGCGACATGGGGCAGGCGGATGCTGCGGTGGTGACGCTGCAGAGTCCGGAGCTGGCGTCGACGTCCGTGCAGCCGTGGACGGCGCGGCTGCGGTACGCGTATGCCGACGCGTTGCTGGAGGTCGGTCGCGAGGACGAGGCGCGCGAGTGGTTCGCCAAGGCGTTGGAGGCCGATCAGAGCGGTGTGACGGATGCCTCCGACCGGCTCGCCGAGCTGGACGGTGTGGAGTTCATCGACGCTCTGGATGAGGCAGAGGCAGAGGCCGAGGCCGAGGCCGAGGCCGAGGACGGCCGGGACGACGCGGACGGGGCCGCCGCCGGCGGGACCGGGCGGAGTGACGAGGGGCAGGCCTCGGAGGGCTGACCCCGGGCATCCGGACACCGGGTGCCCGGGCATCCGGGCACCCGAACTACGGCGTGCTGCCGCGCTGCCGCGCTGTCGCGTAACGAGAACGAAGGGCGGGCCCCCGGACGGGGCTCGCCCTTCGTTCTCGTTACGCGCTCGTCCTCACCTGTGTGCGGCCAGCGGGTTCTTCAGGGTGCCGGTGAGCTGGAGCGCGCCGGCGGGGTCCTGGAGGTCGACCATCTGCTGGTTGTTGCGCAGCTGGAGGCGGTTGAGGCAGGAGAGTGCGAACTCGTCCGCGAAGAGGTCGTACCGTGCGTGGCGCTCGGCCAGGTGCGGGGTGGACTTCTGGTACTCCTTGGCCACGTCGGCGACGGTGGCCCAGAACGTGTCCTCGTCGATGATCCCGGCCGTGTCGAGGACGGGGGCGAGGAAGCGGAAGAAGCAGTCGAAGACGTCCGTGAAGAGGGAGAGGATCTTCATGTCCTCGGGGACGTCCGCGCGGATGCGTTCGACCTCCGGGGGGAGTGCGGCGTCCTCGCTCATGACGGCGATCTCCTCGGCCAGGTCCTTGAAGAGGGCCCGGCGGGGGACGCCCTGGTCGTCGAGGACGAGGATGACGTTCTCGCCGTGCGGCATGAACACCAGGTCGTAGGCGTAGAAGCAGTGCAGCAGCGGGGTGAGGTAGGCGGTCAGGTAAGAGCGCAGCCACTGGGTGGGCTCCAGGCCGGAACCCCTGATGAGGGAGGCGGCCAGGGAGTTGCCGTCCCGGTCGGTGTGCAGGAGCGAGGCCATGGTGGCGGGCTTCTCGCCGTCGGCCAGGAACGGCATGGGGCTCTCGCGCCACAGCGCGGCGAGCATTTTCAGATAGGGGGAGCCCTTGGGGGCGGCTGCCTCGTAGGGGGCGGGGTGGTAGCCGACGGCGGCGCGTTCGCGCAGGACGCCGAGGCCGGTGGCGCGGAGCGTCTCGTCGCCTGCCACCAGGTCGGCCAGCCAGTCGTTGATGGCCGGGGTCGCTTCCATGTAGGAGGCGGACAGGCCGCGCAGGAAGCCCATGTTGAGGACGGAGAGCGCGGTTTTGACGTAGTGCTTGGTGGGCTGGGTGGCGTTGAAGAAGGTGCGGATGGACTGCTGTGCCAGGTGTTCGTCGTCGCCGTGGCCGAGCGGCACCAGGTGGCGCTGGGCGACCTCGGCGGCGAAGGTGACCGACAGTTTGTTCCACCACTGCCAGGGGTGGACGGGCACGAGGTAGTAGTCGTCCATGTCCAGGCCCTGTTCGGTCAGGGCGGCGGAGAAGCGGCGCAGGGTGGCGCCGGAGAGCTCGGAGAGGACGAGTTTGTCGTAGCTGAGGTCGGCGCAGGCGGTGAAGGTGGTGCGGTCGCGGCGTGCGGCGAGCCAGATGAGCCGGACGGGGGAGCCGGTCTCGGGGGCGTAGGCGCGGTATTCGGCGATGTCGAAGCCGAGGCGGCCGTTGTTGGCGATGAAGCAGGGGTGGCCCTCGGTCATGCCGGACTCGATGTCCTGGAAGCCGGCGGCGGCGAGCTCGTCCGCGGTGACGTGGGGTGCCGCGAGTTTGTACGCGGTGCTGGCGAGGGTGGAGCTGATCTCCTCCAGGTAGACGGGGAGGATGTCGTCGCCGAGGCCGAGTGAGGTGCGCAGTTCGGTGATGAAGGCGAGGGCGTCGAGGGGGATTTCGGCGCCGTCGCGGTGGCGGCTGATGCTGTCGGCTTCGACCTGCCAGTGGTCGAGGGCGTAGCGGCGGGCGGTGAAGCGGTACTCGGTGGCGCCGTCGTCGGAGCGGACGGCGTACCGGCGTGCGCCGTTCCCGTGCGACGCGTCCCCCTGCGCGTCCCCCTGTTCCGTCTCGTCGAGCGGGGTCGGGGTCAGCAGCCGCTCGTGGGTGAACTCGGCGAGCGCCTTGCGTATCAGGAGCCGGGTGGCGCGGGCCCAGCGTTCGGGGGTGAGGTGGCTGACGACCGCGTGGGGTGGGGT
>NZ_JASKYT010000407.1:0-6304 GCF_041028275.1 Streptomyces sp. PU-14G | reverse complement strand
GGGCGGGGCGGCGCGAAGCGCTCCGCCGTGGCGTACCGGATCGGCCCCGTCACGAGACCGCCCCTGCGGGTGGCCGGATCTGCCCCCAACCGCCCTCCCGGCTCGACGCGGTGATGGGCCCGCCGCACGACCGCCGTCCGCAGAGCGAGGACTGCCTGCACCTGACCGTCACCACGCCCGCCAGGGACGGCGGGGCCCGGCCCGTGCTCGTTTGGCTGCACGGCGGCGGCTTCAGCAGCGGTGGGGGCATCCTCGACTGGTACGACGGGGGAGCGCTCGCCGCCGAGGGAGACGCCGTGGTGGTCGGCGTCAACTACCGCCTCGGCGCCCTGGGCTACCTCGTTCTCGACGGGGTCAGCGACGGCAACCTCGGCCTCCTCGACCAGCTCGAAGCCCTCCGCTGGGTCCGCGACCACATCGCGGACTGGGGCGGCGATCCCGGCAACGTCACCGTGTTCGGACAGTCCGCGGGCGCCCTCTCGATCCGGCTGCTGATGGCCGTACCCGAAGCCGACGGGCTCTTCCGGCGCGCCGTGCTGCAGAGCGCGCCCCTGCCCGTGGCGGCCCGCCCCCGCCAGCAGGCCCACGACATCGGACGCATGTTCGCCGACCACCTCGGCGGCGACCCGCGCACCGCCGCCCCCGAGGCGCTGCTGGTGGCCCAAGGCCGTACCGCCGCGGACCACCAGCGCCGCTCGGGCAGCACTCTGGAACCTCCGTTCACCCCGGTGACCGGCGCCGCGCCCCTCGCGGGACCGGGACTCGGCCTCACCGCGCGCGCCGGGGAACTGGACGTCATGTACGGGTGGAACGCGGAGGACATGTCCGCCTTCCCGCCGCTCTCCGGCCGCACCGACACGGTCACCGAGCGGACCCGCCAGGTCTACGAGACGCCGCTCGCCCATTTCGGCGGGCAGTTGCGCCAGTCCGGGGCCCGCGTCCACGCCTACCGCCTCGACTGGCGGCCCGCCGGGTCACCGCTGGGTGCCACCCACTGCGTCGAACTTCCCCTGCTTCTCGGCTCCCGGGACGCATGGCGAGGCTCACCGATGCTCGGCGAGACGGCCTGGGAGGACGTCGAGTCCCTCGGCCGTGCCGTGCGCGCCCGCTGGCTGGCCTTCGCCCGCACCGGAGACCCGGGAGCACTGCCCGCACCGCTCGTGTCCGTCGGCCCGTGAGGCGCGGTCGGTGACCTGCCGCGGGGCCCCGGCTACCAGGGGCGGATGGGCCGGGTGCCGGTGCGGCGGCCCTGCTCGTCCAGCAGGTGGCCCATCCGCTTGACCGTGCGCAGGCCGACGATGCGGTCGGTGACGGTGAGGGAGGGCAGCCGGGCGCACAGGGCCGTCTCGCGGCGCTGGATGTCCCCCACGCCGGGCAGCCAGAGCGTGACGAGGATGTTGTCCCGCCCCGTGACGGCGGCGACCAGACGGCACTCGGGCAGGGCGGCGAGCGTACGGTGAATGGCGTTGACGTCGCGGGCCGGCGCCCGGCCCAGGAAGGTGACGGGCACGGGCAGGCCCGTCAACCCCTCCGCCATGTCGCAGCGGAAGACGATCACCCCCGACTCGGTGAGGCGGCGCAGCCTGCGCCGCACCGTGGCCGGGCTCGCGCCGGTGTGCTCCGCGAGCGCGGCGAACCCGGACCGCCCGTCGCGGACGAGGACGTCGAGCAGGTCGCGGTCGACGCGGTCCAGGCCGACGGAGGAGACCGCATCGCGCGGCCGTGCCCCGGCCCTTCCCAGCGCCGCCAGTTGGGCCGCGTCCAGGGAACGCAGCCGCCAGCGGCTCCCCTCCACCGGCAGTGACGTGGTCAGGAGCGTGTCCACCCCGGTGACGCCGGGCAGCCGCTCCAGGCGTTCGAGGACCAGAGCGGTCAGTGACGGCAGGTCGGGCGCCAGCACGTCGAGCAGCAGCGAGGCCGAGCCGGAAGCCGTGAGCTCGACCGTGACGACCTCGTGCAGACCGGCCAGCCGCTCGGCGAGCCGGCCGCGGGCACCCGGGCGGCAGCGCACCAGCACGAAGGCGGTGCAGCGGGTGCGGGAGAACTCCCGCCCCGGCGCCGCGTACACCCAGGCCAGCCCCGCACCGGCCAGCCGCTCCCAGCGCCGCGCGAGAGTGCCGGGCGTGACGCCCAGAGGCGGAGCCAGTTCGGCCCAGGACGCCCTGGGGCGCAGTTGCAGCGCGTGGACCAGAGCGAGGTCCAGCTCGCTGGCGACGACCGTTTCCCGCATGCGTACCGGCTCTCGTGCCCGTTTCCGAAGAACTTCCCGACCCTTGCGGCCGGTGCCCGCACAGTAGCCGCCACATCGGTTTCCAGCCACCAGAAGGGGTGAGGCAACTGTGGCCGCAGGCATCGGTTCGGGGCGGGGACTGCTGGCGACCATGGCGGTCGTCGTGGTGTGCAGCGGAGTCGTCCAGGGCTACCTCACTCCGCTGCTGCCGGGTATCGGAGCCCACATCGGGGTCGGCAGCGTCGGCCAGAACAACCTCTACCTCCTCTCCCAGCTCGCCTTCGCGGTGATGACGCCGCTGCTCTCACGCCTCGGCGACCTGTACGGGCACCGCAGGGTGCTGCGGGTGTCCGTATCGATGGTGACGGGCGGCTCGCTGCTGATGGCGGCATGGCCCGCCACGCCCACCCTGGCCCTCGGCATGGGCTTGCAAGGGGCGGTGGTCGGATTCTTCCCGCTGCTCGCCGGCATTCTGCGCTCCCGTGCACCCGAGTTGGGCCGCACCGGAATGTCCGTACTGGTCGGGGCCCTGCTCGTCTCGATCGGCGGCGGCGGGCTCGTCGCGGGAACGCTCAGCGAGGGGCACGCCGTGGCCGGGCTGTGGACGGCGGTTCCGCTGGGTGCCGCGGCGCTGGTCGCCGCGCTCCTGCTGCCCGAGGGCAGCGCGGCGCGTGGCGGGCACTTCCACTTCGGCGCGGCGACCCTGCTGACCCTGGGGCTGGTGGCGCTCGTCCTCGTCCTGGCGCAGGGCGGCAGCTGGGGCTGGGCCTCGCCCGCCTCCTGCGGCACGGCCGCGCTGGCGCTCGCCCTGCTCGCCGCCTGGGTCGCGGTCGAACACCGGGCGGCGCACCCGCTGGTGAAGGTGCGGCTGCTGCGCGGCTCGCGGCTCGCCGTGGTCAACGTGCACACCTTTCTGCCTCGCCTTCGGCACGATCGGCTTCCTCGGCGCGAACGCGGTCTTCCTCGGCACCGACCCCGACGAGGCGGGCTACGGCATGGGCTGGGGATCGCGCACGATCGCGCTCGTCTCACTCGCCATGGTCGTCATCGGGTGCCTGGGCTCCACGGCGACCCCGCGGCTGGCCGGGCGCGTGGGCGACAAGACGATGCTCGCCCTCGGCGGCGCCGTGTGCGCGGCGGGCTTCCTCACCATGACCGCGGGCAACGGCTCGGCAGCCCCCTACCTCGTGGGTGCGCTCCTGGTCGGCCTGGCCACCGGCATCTTCGAGGCGGTCACCCGCACCCTCGCGGCGGAGGTCGTCGACGAGGACGAGACGGCGCTCTCCGTCGGACTCAACGAACTGGCCCTCTCCCTGGGCGCGGCCATCGGCGCGGCCGTGATCGGTGCCCTGTTCGCGGCACACCACTCCACGGCCCCCGGCGGCCCCCTCACCCTGGCGGCCTTCCGCTGGAGCTGGAGCGTGTGCGCCGGGGTCGCCCTGCTGGGCGCCGTCGTCGGACTGGCCTTCCGCCACGGCACGGCCGGGCACGGGCGCACCCCCGTACGACCGGCACAGCCCCTCACACGGAACGGAGACGCGGTATGAAGGACTCGACGACACGGGCGGCGCGGCCGGCGCCGGCGGACGCGTACCAACGCGAGTCGGCGGACGCGTACCAACGCGAGCCGGCCGCCGGGGTGTCCGGCGCCGTCGAGCAGTGGCGCGCGCGCCTGCTCGCCCTGAGCCACAGCCTGCACGCGGAACCCGAGACCGCGTTGGAGGAGCACAGGTCGGCCGCGAAGATCGGGGACCTCCTCGACGCGGCGGGCTTCGCGGTGACCCGCGGCGTCGCCGGACTGCCGACCGCGCTCGTGGCCGACTACGGCACCGGCGATCTGACCGTGGCCCTGTGCGCGGAGTACGACGCGCTTCCCGGCATCGGACACGCCTGCGGCCACAACGTGAACGGTGCGGCTGCGGTCGGCGCGGCGCTGGGTCTCGCGGCGGTCGCCGACCGGATCGGCGTGCGCGTGCGACTCGTCGGCACACCGGCGGAGGAGGACGTCGGCGGCAAGGCCCTGCTGCTGAAGGCCGGAGTCTTCGACGGTGTGGCGGCGGCCATGATGGTGCACGCGGCGCCCGTCGACACGGTCGGCGCCTCGTCGTTGGCGATCGGGGCCTGGGACGTCACCTTCCACGGCAGGCCGGCCCACGCCGCCCTCGCTCCGTGGGAAGGCGTCAACGCGCTGGACGCCATGACCGTCGCGCAGACCGCGCTGGGCCTGCTGCGCCAGCATCTGACGCCCGGCACGCTGGTGCACGGGATCGTCACCGACGGTGGGCAGGCGGTGAACGTCGTGCCCGCGCGCACCCGGGCGCGCTACGAGCTGCGGGCGCCCACGGCCGAGCAGCTCGCCCAGCTCAGGGCGCGCGTGCGCGCCTGCTTCGAGGCCGGCGCCCTGGCCTCCGGCGCCGAACTGGAGCTGGCGCAGCACGGCGAGGACTTCGCCGAGCTGCGCCAGGACCCCTTCATGACCGAGGCCTACGTGCGGGCGGCGGGCGCACTGGGGCGTACGCCCGAGCCCCGGCACGGGGAGCTGATGGCCTCCACGGACATGGGCAACGTCTCCCACGCCGTGCCGACGATCCACCCGACCGTCGGCTACGAGACGCACGGCGCCCTCCAGCACACGGCCGAGTTCGCCGCGTACGGCACGAGCGAGGGGGCCGACCGCGCGGTGCTGGACGGGGCGAGGGCCCTGGCGCACGTCGGCGTGGAACTGGCCACAAACGAGGCGCAGCGCCGCCGCCTCCTCGACGGTGTGGCGCGCCGGTCCCGGGAGGGCGCGCCACACTGACCGGCGCGCCGCCGCCTCAGCGGCCGAGCCGCACCCGGTGCACCTGGTCCTCGCCCGCCGGTCCCGAGCCCGACTTGTCCACGACGTAGGCGGCGGTCCTGGAGACGGTGACGTGGTTCGGGTTCGGCCCTGTGGCCAGGGACTCGACCACGGTGCCGCGGCGCGGGTCGATGACGCTGAGGTCGCCCGCCGTCCGGTTGGCGGCCAGCACCCGGCCCGAGCGCGGGTCGGTGGCGACG
This sequence comes from Streptomyces sp. PU-14G, assembly GCF_041028275.1. Classification (NCBI taxonomy): domain Bacteria; kingdom Bacillati; phylum Actinomycetota; class Actinomycetes; order Kitasatosporales; family Streptomycetaceae; genus Streptomyces; species Streptomyces sp. PU-14G. The sequence goes on along the minus strand of NZ_JASKYT010000407.1, from coordinate 1,035 downwards.
GACAGTGTGCCCTCCCCGGTCGGTACGGACTTGGTGACCTCGCCCTTGCGCAGGTCCACCACCGAGACGGTGCCGGCTTCCTGGTTCGCGGTGTAGGCGGTGCGTCCGTCGCGGGAGAGGGCGACGGAGATCGGGCCGTCGCCCGCGGGGATGGTGGTGGGCTCCTTGGCGTGCGGGGAGAGGGCGAGGATGCGGTCACCGTCGAGGTCGGCGGCGTAGACGGTGCCGGTGCGCTCGTTGACGGCGAGCCCGGTGGGGGAGGAGCCCTCGACCGTGACGCGCTTGGTCTCCTGGTGGGTGCGGGTGTCGAAGGCGACGAGTGTGCCGTTTCCGAAGCCGCTGGCCCACGCCGTGTTGTGCCGTTCGTCGACGACGACCTCGCGGGCGTGCTCGACGCCTTCGAGCGTCGCCAGGTGCTTGCCGTCGCGCTGGCTGTAGACGGCCACCGAGTTGTCGCGGGTGTTGGTCGTCCAGACCGTGTTGTGCTCGTCGTCCACGGCGACGCCGTAGACCGCCTCGACGGCGCCGGTCGCCGGGTCGGTGACCGGCGGCTGGAGGGTGTCCTTCACCTTCAGGGTGCGGGGATCGACCTTGAGCAGCGCGGACTCGGTCACCGGCGGGCGGCCCACGGCCGAGGTCGTCCACAGCACGTGGTTCCGCTCGGAGTACGCGGACTGGTAGAGGCCGGTCGTCAGGGGTGCGGAGGTGACGTGCGCGCCGCGGTGGTGGGCGGGTTGCGCGGGCGCGGCGGTGGCGGTGGCCGTCTGCGTCAGCGTGCTGCCGGCGGCGAGGGCCACGGCGACGGCGGCGGTACGGCGGATACGGCAGGTCAGTGTGGTCATGCTGCGTCGGTCTCCTCGGTGTGCGCGCCTCCTGGGTGGAGGCGGACAGGGGTTAACTTAGCTTAGCCTTACCTAAGTTTCACCCTCCGGGGGTAAGCTGCTGCCCACTCGCACGCCGCGCCACCCGGAGCCCAGCACCATGACCACCACCGCGCCGCCCGAGGGCGCACCGCACCACCCGCCCCGGCTGCCC
>NZ_JASKYT010000406.1:0-6585 GCF_041028275.1 Streptomyces sp. PU-14G | reverse complement strand
GTTCGCGACGGTGCCCGACGACCGGGAGGCGGAGGGCACACCGGCCGCGATCGGGCGGTGCGTGGTGGACGGCCGCTGGGCGGGGTTCGCGGGCGTCGAGGTCGCTCCCGCGCACCGCCGCCAGGGGCTGGCGCGGGCGGTCATGGCCGACCTCCACCTGGAGATAGGCGGCCGAGGGCGGCCTCGGCCGCCTATCTCCAGGTGGAGCGCGACAACGCGCCCGCGCGTGCGCTCTACGCCACGCTGGGCTTCGCCGACCACCACGCGTACCACTATCTGCGCGCCCCGCAGGACTGACATGGCGGGCGGAGAGGAAACCCAGGGTCCGGGCGCGGGTGAGGGCGTACCCGACGTGGTCAGGCAGCGGTTCGCCGAGGCGGCGCGGGAGGAAGGGCCCGATCTGGCGTCGCTGTGTCTGCTGGTCGGTGCCGAGGCGGCGCTGCGCCGGGAGGGCGCCGCCCGGGACGCGTGCGCGGTCGACCGGATCGTGGATCAGGGGCAGGCGGAGCTCGACCGGCTCGCCGGGCTGCTGCCGTACGAACGCGGCCGTACGCCCGCCGGGTGGGCGAGCGCCCTGCGCCGGCTGCTGGGCGAGGAGCTCGGATTCCGCGGCGCCGCCCCCGACTACCAGCGGCTGGCCTCCTCGCTGCTGCCCGAGGTGCTGCGGCGGCGGCGCGGGCTGCCGATCCTGCTGTCGGTCGTCTGGACGGAGGTGGCGCGGCGTGCGGGTGCCCCGGTGTACGGGGTGGCGCTGCCGGGGCACTTCGTCGTGGGGTTCGGGGACCCGCGGGGGGACCACGTGCTGGCCGATCCGTTCGCCGGCGGCGCGCGGCTGGGCGAGCAGGAGCTGTCCGTCATGGTCGCCGGGGCCACCGGCGGGGCACCGCTGTCGGCCGCCTCCTTGCAGCCCGCGGGGCCGCTGGAGACGGTGTTGCGGGTGCTCAACAACATCCGGGCGTGGGCCGCCCGCCGTCCCGAGCAGACGGGGGTGCGGCTGTGGGCGGTCGAGCTGTCTCTGCTGCTGCCGCACCATCCGGGCAGGCTCCGGTTCGAGCGGGCGCAGTTGCTGGTGGAGCGGGGGGAGTTCGCGCGGGGCGCGCGGGAGATGGAGGAGTACGCCGCCGTGGTCGCGGCGATGGAGCCGAACGCGGCGGAGAACATGCGCCGGGCGGCCCGCGCCGCGCGGGCGAGGCTGAACTGACGCCGCGCGCACGGTTTTGGGCTTCTCCCGGCCGGCCCTGCTCCGGCGACGGGGTTCCACTCGTCCGCGGTGTGCGGGCCGCGGGCGGCTCGTGGCGGGTGGGGACACCTCCCGGCCGGAGCCCCCCCGGCCCGGGCCCGGGAAATACGGCTCGCCCGGTGCGCCGCTACAGCCAGCCCCTGTCGCGGGCGATGCGGGCGGCCTCCGTGCGGTTGCGCGCCCCGGTCTTGTGGATGGCCGTGGACAGGTAGTTGCGGACGGTGCCGTGCGAGAGGTTCAGCGCGGCGGCGATCTCGGCGTTGCCGGCGCCCTCGCGTGCCGCGCTGAGCACGTCGCACTCCCGCTCGGTCAGCGGGCTGGCGCCCTGGGCGAGGGCGGCGGCGGCCAGCCCGGGGTCGATGACCCGCTCTCCCGCCCGCACCCGCCGCACGGCGTCGGCGAGTTGGGCGGCGGGCGCGTCCTTGACCAGGAAGGCGTCGGCGCCCGCCTCCATGGCCCTGCGCAGGTAGCCCGGCCTGCCGAACGTGGTGAGGATCACGACTTTCAGGCACGGGTGGGCGGCGCGCAGCTCCTCCAACGCGTCCAGGCCGCTTCGGCCCGGCATCTCGATGTCGAGGAGGGCGACGTCGGGACGGTGCTCAGCGACCGCGTCGGACACCTCGTCGCCGCGCCCGACCTGGGCGGCGATCTCGATGTCCGGCTCCAGGCCGAGCAGCGCCGCGAGGGCCTCGCGGACCATGACCTGGTCCTCGGCGAGCAGCAGTCTGATCACGCGCATCAGGGTAGCGAGGGCACCGCGGCCCGCAGCGTGAAGCCCCCGTCGGGCCCCGCGGAGGTCGTCAGGGTCCCGTCGACGAGTGCCAGCCGCTCCCGCAGTCCGCTCAGCCCGTTGCCCGCTCCCGCGCCGGAGGGTCCCGTGCCGTCGTCGGTGACGGTGAGGTGCCAGGTGGCCGCCTCGCCGGCGCCGAGTGCGACCGTGCAGCGCCGCGCGCCGCTGTGCCGTACGACGTTGGTGACGGCCTCGCGCAGCGCCCACGCCAGCGCGCCCTCGGCCTCGGGTCCCAGCGGGACGGACGGCGCCCCGCCTGGCAGGTCCGCGGCGATGCCCGCCGTCTCCAGTGCGGTGCGAGCGCCGGCGAGTTCGACGGCGAGGGTGGGGCGCCGGTAGCCGCTGACCGCCTCGCGCACGTCGGCGAGGGCCTGCCTGCTGACGCGCTCGATGTCGGCGACCTGTGCGGCGGCGTCCTCGGGACGCGCGGGCAGCATCCGTCCCGCCAACTCGCTCTTGAGGGTGATCAGGGACAGCGAGTGTCCGAGCAGGTCGTGCAGGTCGCGGGCGAGCCGCAGCCGCTCCTCGTTGGCCGCCAGTTCCGCGACGACGGCACGGGCCCGACGCAGCTCGCGCATGGTGCGTACGGTCTTGCGCGCGGACATCAGCGCGAACCCGCCCAGCACGGCCGGGATCGCGAAGGCGGTCCACGCCCCCCACCACGGGCGCGTCCCGAAGCCGGTGCCGATCACCGCCAGCGCCAGGACGCTCGCCCCCACGCCCCAGGTGGCCCGTGCGACCGGCAGCACCGCGCCGGAGGCGACCGCGACGTAGACGAAGAGCACCAGCCAGTCCTGACCGACGGTCGGCGGCAGCGCGCAGGCGAGCGCGAACAGGAGCGCCAACAGGGCGTGCACGGACCGGCTCGGCAGCGGTGAGCTGGTATGGCGGAAGACGAGCCCGGAGTAGACGGCGACGAACACCGCGAGCCCCGCGCTCCCCCACACGGTGGCGGCCGTGCCGAGCCGGCCCGACCACAGGTCCTCCAGCGGGCCGCCGAGGAAGACCATCCACACCAGGATCATGAAGCCCTTGCCGAGCTTCTGCTGCCTGGTGGGCCGGGGCTCCGCGAGGGCCGCGAACCGCCGCCCGCCCGGGCCGGCCGCCGCGCCGGCCCCCTCCCCCGCGCCGCCGTCGCCCGCGGTTCCGGCCCCTGCGACGGCCCCTTCAGCGGCCCCTTCAACGGTCCGGGCCATGACGCGGCTCCTCATCTCGTACGGGGCTTCTCGGCGGCGCGCGGCGTGGCCTGCGAGCCGGTGCGGCTGCCGCTCACGCCTTGCGGGTGTCCCGGCGGTAGAGCCACGCCGCCGCAGAGGCGAAGAGTACGAGATAGCCCGCCAGCAGCGCGACGTCCCCCAGGTGCGGCGCGTGACCGGCCTCGACCGCCTGGCCGAGCGCCGTGTAGGCGTGGGTGGGCACCCACGCGCCGATGTCCTGTACCCAGCCGGGGAGGCTGGAGGTGGGCAGCCACAACCCGCCGAGGAACGCCAGCCCGAAGTAGAAGAGCATGGTGAGGGGCCGTACGGCGTCCCCGGTCGCCAGGTAGCCGATGGCCACGCCCAGCGCGGCGAAGACGAAGCTGCCCGCCCAGGAGCTCAGCGCGACGGCCGCCCACTGCCACGCGTCGAGCCGCACGCCCCTCGCGACGGCCCCGGTGAGCAGGACCAGGAGGATGGACGGCAGGCTGACCGTGGCGGCCGAGGCGATCTTCGCCGTCACGTAGCCGCGGCCCGGCAGCGCCGTGAGCCGCAACTGCCGCACCCACCCGGCTTCCCGTTCCCTGGCGATGCGCTCGCTGTTGCCCATCAGGACGGCGGTCATCGCCCCGAAGGCGGCCATCGCGACCATGTAGTAGAGGCTCAGGTCGATGTCGAGTCCGGGCATCTCGGTGTCCTCGTTGCTGCCGGCGATCAGCAGGTAGAGGACGGGCGGGTACAGCACCGAGAAGAACATGAACTTCTTGTTGCGCAGCGCGCGCGTGATCTCCAGCCGGACGAGCGTCTTCACTTGGTGGCCGCCTTCTGGTGCGGGGAGGGGAGGGTGGTCGCGGCCCCGGACGGGGTCGTCGCTGACGCGGGAGCGGTGGTCGCGGGAGCGGTGGCCGCAGGCGCGGGAGCGGTGGCCGGGAGGAGGGGCTCGTCCGCGCGGGAGGTGAGGGTGACGAACGCCTGCTCGAGACCGAGGGAGGTGACCTCCAGGTCGCGCGGGTAGAGGCCGAGCGCGTAGGCGGCGTGCACGGTGGCGTCCGCGTCGGCCGAGCGCAGCCTCACGACGGCACCGGAGAGCTCCAGTTCGGTCACCCCGGGCAGGGCCCGCAACTGCGCCTCCACAACGCCGTCGGGAACCGCGTCCAGCGTGAAGCCGACCCTGCGCACGCCCGCCATGGCCTTGATCTCGGCGGCGCTGCCGTCGGCGAGCAGCCGCCCCCGGTGCAGGACCAGCACCCGGTCGGCGACCTCGTCGGCCTCCTGGAGGTAGTGGGTGGCGAACAGCACGGTCCGCCCCTGCGCCGCCTGGGTGCGCATCGCCGACCAGAAGGCGCGCCGTGCCGTGACGTCCATGCCGGTGGTGGGCTCGTCCAGGACGAGCAGGTCGCTGTCGCCCGCGGTCGCGAGCGCGAACCGCACCCGCTGCTCCTGCCCGCCGGACAGCTTGTCGACCATCCGCTCGGCGATGTCGGTCAGTCCGGCGTCGGCGAGCACCCGTTCGGCCGGATAGCCGCGCGGGTGCAGCGAGCAGGCGAGCGCGACGAGTTCGCGTACCCGCACGCCGGCCATCAGCCCGCCGGACTGGAGCATCGCGCCCACCCGTCCACCGGTGAGCGCCTGCCGCGGTGTGCCACCGAACAGCCGTACCCGGCCGCCCTGGTCGGGGTTGCGCAGCCCCAGCAGCAGGTCGAGGGTGGTGGACTTGCCCGCCCCGTTCGGGCCGAGGAGGGCGACGGTCTGCCCGGGGTGGAGGCTGACGGTCAGTCCGTCGAGAGCGCGGACGCTCCCGTAGGTCTTGCCGGCTGCGGAGAACTCCACGGCGGGTGTGGTGGCCTGCGTCGATGTCATGTTCCCAGCCTCGCGGCGGCGAGGGGCCCGCGGCAGTGCCGACAATCGCGTCCTTCGGCTGACAGATGTCACACCCCGCGGGTGACGCGCGGTCCCCGGCACACGCCGAAGGCGCCCCGCCGGTACAGCGGGGCGCCTTCGGCGTGCTCGGGCGCCGCCTCAGCGGCGGCGCGGTGCCGAGTGGGGCGACGGCCTCACTGGGAGACCGATCCCGGCACCTTGGCCACCCGCTGCTGCGGCTCCGGCGGGGCCTTCTCGCTCAGTGCCTTCACCATGGCAGCAGCCGCGTGCTTCGGCGTCATCTTGACCGTGCCGGCTCCCGCCTTTATCACCACGTTGTCGAAGGCCGACCCGTAGGTCGCCGCCAGTTTCTCGGTGTCGATGACCGGCTGGAGCGTTCCGCTGCCACCGGGGCGCATCGTCAGGAAGGTACCGAGCGTCTTCTGGCTGAAGGGCACCTTCACGTCGCCCGCCTCCAGCCAGACCCAGCCGGACATCGCGGTCCGCCCGAAGCCCTTGACCGCCTTGTCCAGATCGGCCTCGGTCACCTTGGGCTTGTGTACGGAACCCGGCAGCTCCACCGGATCGTTCTTGCCGGAGACGGCCCGCTCCTCGAACGCCTGCTCAAGCGCGTCGGGCGCCTTGGCGATGTCGACGACCTTGTGCGCGGAGCCCTTGACCGCGACGGCCTTGCCGCCGGTGAACTTGACCATGCCCTCGGAGGGCGATGTCGCCTCGGCCTTCTCCACGAGCGGCCCCAGCGCCGACCGCACCTTCGCGGCGTCCACCTTCACGGCCGGTTCCGCCTCGCGGGACTGGCCGAACAGGGAGCCGATGACGGAGACCGGGTTGTAGTCGCGGCCCGCGGCGGCGCGCACGGTCGCCTCGTTGTCCAGCGTCACGCCCGCCACGCTCGGCTTGAGCTTCGCGCTGCCACCGCTCGTCTTGATCGTGAACGGTTTCTTCGTCCGCTCACCGAGCGCGGAGTCCAGCTTGTTGACGGCCTCGTGCTTGCTCAGGCCGCCGATCTCCACCCCGAGGACCGTCGTGCCCTTGGGCACGTCCGCATGGTCCAGCAGCAGGCCCGTGCCGTAGGCGACGCCGAGCACGCCGACGACCGCGACCCCCGCGAGGACCAGCTTCGAACGGCCGCCCTTGCGTGCCGGTTTCGCGGCCTTCGCCGCCTGCGGGGCCGCCGGGCCACCGGTCGGCGCGGGCGACGGCCCCGGCGTCGCCGGGCCGTCCGGGCCACCGGGGCCGCCGTCGGGGCCGGCCTGCGGGACGCCGCTGACCATCGTGTCGCTCGAGCGCCGCGCGCCGTCGGGACCGGTCGCGGGGCCGCCGGACGGTTCGGAACCGGGGCCACCGGGGGCGGCGTTGTCCGCGCCGCCCGGGGCGAACGTGCCCGGGCCCGTGCCCAGACCGAGCGTCGAACTGACCGGCGACTCGCCGCCGGAAGCACCGGGGCGGCCGGGAGCACCGGGGCCGCCCCGGTGCGG
>NZ_JASKYT010000405.1:0-5682 GCF_041028275.1 Streptomyces sp. PU-14G | reverse complement strand
CTCCCACGCCGCATCCGTCAGCTCACCACGACCCACCACAAGATCAATTATCAGACAGGCCCTAGGGCTTTCCTGCGGCTCTTGCTCCGGGAAGGGGTGCCACTGGCCGCGGTGTGCGGTCYKCGGGTGGGGTGTGGTTGGCCGCGCCGTTCCCCGCGCCCCTTCGGGGCGCCACCCCTTCCCGCCGCAGCGGCGATCAGCTACGACGGCGAGGGTCCGGCGGCCCTTCGACGGCCGCAAGCGGGCACTCCCGACAGTCGCAAGCGGGACGTCGGCCACCCCGCCGGAGGCGTCCCGGCCGGAGGCGAAATGCGCTGAGCCCCCGGTCCGTTGGGCACGGACTCGGGGGCTCAGCGCTGTACGCTCTGCGTTTGTGCGGGCGCTCTGCTTGCTGCTAGGCGCTCCGAGGGCACTGCGCGCTGCGTCTCGGGGGTGCAGCTGGTGCAGGGCTGGGCGTCAGGCGGTCGCGGCGTTGTTCCGCGCCCGGTTGCGGGCGGCGCGGCGCTTCATCGCGCGACGCTCATCCTCGCTGAGGCCACCCCAGACACCGGAGTCCTGACCGGACTCCAGAGCCCACTGCAGGCACTGCTCCATGACGGGGCAGCGGCGGCAGACGGCCTTGGCTTCCTCGATCTGCAGCAGCGCGGGACCAGTGTTGCCGATGGGGAAGAACAGCTCGGGGTCTTCCTCGCGGCAAACGGCGTGGTGACGCCAGTCCATGGCTGCTACCTCTCCTCGTGTGTGGCTTTGCTTGTGAATGTGAACGCTTTCACGAATCCCTCCGCGTGGGAAGTGGGGCCTCATCAACTGTGATGCGGGTCCCACTGGAGTTAGGGGAGGGGATTCCGGCTCTCAAGGGGGCCCTGTTGACGGGCCGTCCCGATCGCCATGAAGAGACTCGCAAACCTCGGCGGCGGATACAACCCCTTCCGGAAACTTTTTTTTGAATCCTTGGTGTCGGCTAGCTCACAGCCGTCATTCCAGGGGGTGGATCCTGGTCTAAACGTTCGAGTGGAAGGACTTTCGGGCCTTCCACTTACACAATCACACGCAGTGCACGCCGTACGCCTGTGAAGCTCACGCTCGTACGCAGTCCCAGGTGGTCACCGTCCATCTGAAACGGCAAGGGAACCTGCGAATGCAAGGTGAAGGAGGTGAGGTCGTGGAGTGTCACCGCGTGCTTGCCGCGCGGCCCCCGCTCGGGGCTGGAGGCCAGCAACTGGGTCCCGTAACGGCTTACCGCCAGCGGGGTCAGCCGCTTGAGACCGAGCACGTCCAAGCCTGTGTCGAACGACGCCTCCGGCGCCGCGTACAGCGGTTTGTTCCCCAGATACGACCAGGGGGCGGTGTTGCAGACTATCGACAGCGCCAGGTCACCGACCGGCTCGGCGTCCTCGCGCCGCAGCGTGATCGTGCCGTGCCGGCGGTGCGGCTCGTGCAGGAACTGCCGTACGACCTGGCGCACATACAGCGGATGCGTCGAACGCTTGCCCCGCTCGCGCTGCTGCTCCACCCTGCCGACCACCCCGGCATCGAAACCGAACCCGGCGGCGAAGGTGAACCAGCGCGCGGGGATCTCCGCGTCGTCACTCCCCGGCACGCCCCCGGCGAGCCCCAGCCCGACGGTTCTCTCCGTACGCGACTCCAGCGCGTCCAGCAGATGCCCTGTGGCCTCCACCACATCATTCGGCATGCCCAGGGCGCGCGCGAAGACGTTGGTGGACCCGCCCGGCACCACGGCCAGCCGCGGCAGCCGCTCCGGATCGGGGCCCTCGTGCAGCAGCCCGTTGACGACCTCGTTGATCGTGCCGTCCCCGCCCAGCGCGATGACCAGTTCGGTCGTGCCGCCCTGCGCCGCCTGACGTGCCAGGTCGCGGGCGTGTCCGCGGTACTCCGTGGTGGCGATCTCCAGCTTGAGATCGCTGGCCAGCGCGTGCGCCAGCACGTCGCGGGTGCGTGCGCTGGTGGTGGTTGCTGCCGGGTTGACCACGAGGAGTGCGCGCATGGGGTGAGCGTACCTACCCCGCGGTACGGGGCCCAGTCCCACCGGTTCCGGAGGGCTACGCTTCCTGTGTGAGCGAGAGCGTGACCGAGACGGATACGGAAGAGTCCATGGACAGGGACGACCGGGAGGACGACCGGGACGACACGGGGACGAAGGCGCCGGGGCCGCGCAGGATCGTGGCGGCGGCCGTGGTGACCGGCGTCGAAGGTGTGGTCGTCGCGGCGTTCGGCCTCTTCTCGCTCGTGCTGCTGGCCACCGGCAGCCCCGACGACATGGTGCAGGCCGCCACCCTCGCCGTGACGGTCCTCGCCCTGTCCGCGCTGCCCCTGGCCGCGGCACGCGGGCTGTGGCGCAGACGCCGCTGGAGCCGCGGGCCCTCGATGATCGTCCAGCTGCTCGCCCTGCCCGTCGCCTGGCAGATGGCGCAGAACGGGGGCGGGCTGGTCGCCGCGGCCGTGGCGCTGGCGCTGGCCGCCGTCGCCGTGCTGGCGTGCCTCGTCAACCCGAAGGCGACGGAGGCCCTGGGCATCGGCCCGAGGTGAGTGGCCCCGGCCCCTCCCCCCGATCGCCGGTTGCCGTACTCGCACTCAAGGGCCGGCCAGGCCCGTTTCTCGACCTTTCCCCAGCCCGCGGCCGGGAGGTGCCCCCGGCGCCTGAGTACCGGGGGACGGAGGAGGAGGGAGGGGGAGGAGGGTCACTCCTCCACCAGCAGCCGGTCCCGCAGCTGGGCCAGGGTCCTGGCGAGGAGCCTGGAGACGTGCATCTGCGAGATGCCGACCTCCTGTGCGATCTGCGACTGGGTCATGTTCCCGAAGAACCGCAGCAGCAGGATCTTCTTCTCCCGCGGCGGCAGCTCCTCCAGCAGCGGTTTGAGTGATTCGCGGTACTCGACGCCTTCCAGCGCGTCGTCCTCGGCGCCGAGGGTGTCGGCGACGGCCGGCGACTCGTCGTCGGTGTCGGGCACGTCGAGCGAGAGAGTGCTGTAGGCGTTGGCCGATTCCAGCCCTTCCAGCACCTCCTCCTCGGAGATCTTCAGCCGCTGGGCCAGCTCGTGGACCGTCGGGGCGCGCCCGTGCTGCTGGGAGAGCTCGGCGGTCGCGGAAGTGAGCGAGAGCCGCAGCTCCTGGAGGCGGCGGGGCACGCGCACGGCCCAGCCCTTGTCACGGAAGTGGCGTTTGATCTCGCCGACGACCGTGGGTGTCGCGTACGTCGAGAACTCGACGCCGCGCTCCGGGTCGAAACGGTCGACCGATTTGATCAGGCCGATCGTCGCGACCTGCGTCAGGTCGTCCAGCGGCTCGCCGCGGTTGCGGAACCGGCGGGCCAGGTGCTCGACCAGGGGCAGGTGCATGCGTACCAGCTGGTTGCGCAGCTCGGCGCGCTCGGGCCCGTCAGGCAGCTTGCGCAGTTCGATGAACAGGGCGCGCGCACCGTCGCGATCCTGCGGGTCGAGCCCGCGGGAGTCGCCGTGGGCCGCTCGCCCGCGCCGCTCGTGCTGCTGCTGGTTCATGGCGTCCGCCCGCTTCGCCTGCCTGGGTCGCTGCATGCTGGGGTCGGCCGGGTGCGGACGGGGCTGTTGCTCGGGAATGCCCCGGGAGACCGCCCCCGGGCGGCCTGACCACGTCTGACTTGCCTCGTGCTCGGTCACGACGCTCCGGGCCCCGCACCGCGCTTTTTGTGCAGGCTGATGCTCACCGTACGGTCATCCGACACTGCTGAACCCACCTCACCGGCCAGGGCCGAGAGCACCGTCCACGCGAAGGTGTCGCGTTCGGGTGCCCGGCCATCGGTCGTCGGCGCCGCGACGGTGACGTGCAGCGAGTCGCCGACGAGCTGGAAGACACAACTGAGCACGGAGCCGGGGACGGCCTGCTGGAGCAGGATCGCGCACGCCTCGTCCACGGCGATCCGCAGATCCTCGATCTCGTCGAGGGTGAAGTCCAAGCGGGCCGCGAGCCCGGCGGTGGCCGTCCGCAGCACCGACAGATAGGCACCCGCGGCCGGCAGCCGGACCTCGACGAAGTCCTGCGACGCGGGGTCGCCTGCGATCTGGGACACCCTCACCTCCAAGGTGACACGAGCCGGTTGGGCCTCGCGGCCGGCGCGGCTGTTGGTTCGTTTCGTCAGCGACGCTATCGCGATCCGTCTCACGATGCCGCACGCACCGATCGTTGCCGCCTCAACCCGCGAGCGTCACCCATAGTAAACACATGGGTACTTTCTGTGGCTAGGGGTTGAGGACCCCAATTCCTTTGTGACTACGCTGTGTTGGCGCCCGGGGTAGTCGCGAGCGACTGTCCCGGGCCAGGTCCTCACGCCCGGCGAACACCCTGGGTGCCCGAGGACGGGCCGGGAGGCGCCGATGAGAGGGCCTGCCAAGTCAATACCCGTCACCCGTTGCGTTCATAGCCCCTGGAAGCACACCCTCGGACAAGGGCCGAAACCCGCCCCTGTGGGTGACCCGGCCGTGAATTCGAGTGGCGCGAGGGGCGACTGCCATGACTACCGTGCGTGAGGACGGGCCGGGAGGCGGTGAGCGTACAGTCACCGAGAGTGAGGCGAATTCTCACTCAGTGTCACCGTGTCGGGCTCCATGAGGGCCCGGTCAGGACGGCCGTCACGGTGCTTCCCCGGGCGAAGGCGCCCTCCTCGGCGAGCGCGGTGAGGGCGAGGAGCAGCTTGGCCACGTAGATCATCTCCAGTGGGGGCAGCCCGTGCCGCGCGGCGAAGTCCTCCGCGAAGTCGGCCAGCCGCGCGCTCACCTTCGCATAGCCGCCCTCGTGGAAACGCTCGTCGAGCCGCCAGTCGCCGCGCGGTCCGCCGAAGGCCTCGCGCTGGAGCGCACGCACCTCGCCGCCCAGGAAGCCGCCCCTCAGTACGGGCACGCCGAGACAGCGCTGACCTGCGCAAAGACCGGCTGCCATGCCCGCGAGGGTGCCGCCGGTGCCGCAGGCGACGGCAGCTACGTCGGTGCGTGAGCGCAGTTCCTCACCCAGCAGGACGCACCCGCGCACGGCCGCCGCGTTGCTGCCGCCCTCCGGTACGACGGCGCACTGTCCGAAGCGCTCGCGCAACTCCTCGTGGAACGCGGGCTCCGCACGTCGGCGGTAGGCGGAGCGCGTGACGAAGTGCAGGAGCATGCCGTCCTCGGCGCAGCGGGCCAGCGAAGGATTCAGCGGCCGGTCGGCCAGCTCCTGGCCGCGCACCACCCCGACCGTGCGCAGCCCGAGCAGCCGCCCGGCCGCCGCGGTGGCCCGCAGGTGGTTGGAGTAGGCGCCGCCGAAGGTCAGCAGCCGTCGATGACCGGTCTCGGCCACCGCCCGCAGATTGGGGGCGAGTTTGCGCCACTTGTTACCCGCGAGTGCGGGGTGGATGAGGTCGTCCCGTTTGAGGAGCAGCCGCACCCCCCGCCGCGCGAACCGCTCGTCCTCGACCTCCTGGAGAGGGGAGGGAAGACGCGGAGCGAGCGCGTCGAGAGGATCAGCGCCGGGGCTGGACTCGGGTGCCACCCCTCCATTGTGAGCACCACCCGCGCCCGCCCCGCCCGGCGGGGGAACCCGCGTCCGCCCGCCCGGCGGGGGAACCCGCGTCCGCCTGCCCGGCCGGGGAACCCGCGTCCGCCCGCCCGGCGGCGCGCCTCACCTGAGCCGAGCGGCGATCCGCTCCCGCAGCTCGTC
>NZ_JASKYT010000404.1:0-6051 GCF_041028275.1 Streptomyces sp. PU-14G | reverse complement strand
GCTCGCTGGCGATGATGCCGGTCGGTCAGGCGCTCGCCGGGCCTGCCGCGCAGTTGTTCGGCGGCCGGACGGTGCTCCTCGCGGGCGGCTTCGTCATGGTCGGGGTCAGCGCGGGCCTGCTCGCGGTCCCCGCGATCCGCAACCTGCGCGCCCCTTCTCCCGCCTCGCCCTCTTCTGCTTTCCCTCTCCTCCGGCGACCGCGGACGGGGGGCGCGGTCGCCGGAACCGGGCCCGGCCCGGCGCGCGGTGCTCTCAGGGCAGCACCCGGAGCAGGGCGTCGCGGGTGCGGTGGTGCCGGGTGGTCATGAAGCGGTGCAGATGGCGGGAGGCCCAGGCGGTGCGCTGGGCGCGGCGGCGACGCTCCGCGTCGTAGGCCCGCAGCGCTGCGGGCAGCCCGGCCCCCCGCCCGTGGTGGGCGACGGCGCGGGTGAGGGCTTCCGCGTCGAGCAGCGCCGTGCACGCGCCCTGCCCGAGGTTGGGCGTCATGGCGTGTGCCGCGTCGCCGACGAGCGCGGTGCGGCCACCGTGCACGAAGGAGCGCAGCGCCGGACGCAGGTGCCGGATCTCGTATCTGATCCAGTGGGCCGGGTCCGTCTCGGCGAGGATGCGCGGGATCGGATCGTGCCAGCCGGCGAACAGGCCGGGCAGCTCGTCGGCGGTGGTGGCCTGCGGCGCTGTGGCGTACCAGTTGGTGCGGCCGGGCTCCACGGGCGTCATCCCGAAGAAGCGGCCCCGCCCCCAGGTCTCGCCGTGCAGGCCGGCCTCGAAGGCCGCGGTGCCGATCCAGGCGGCGGTGCCGACGCGCGCGGGCCCGCTGCCGGGCCCGAACGTGCCGGAGCGTACCGTGCTGTTGAGGCCGTCGGCGCCCACGACCAGGTCGTACGCGCGCCGCAGGGCGGGAACGTCGTGGACCGGCTCGTCCAGCCGTATGGGCACGTCGCCGTGCGCGTCCAGCGCGCCGGCCAGCGCGTCGATGAGGTACGGGCGCGAGATGAGCAGTTCGGGGCGGTCGAACTTCGCCTCGATGCGCTCCAGCGGGAGGCCGGCGAGGCGCCGGCCGTCCGGCGTACGGATGTGTGCGTTCCGGTAGGGCACGGCGCGGCGGCGCAGTGCTTCGCCAACGGACGGGTCGAGCCGGTCGAGCGCCGCCTGCGCCGAGGGGTGGATGCCGAACGCGGTGCCGTAGCGCTCCAGTGCGGCGCGGCGTTCCCACACGGTGACCCGCCATCCGGACCGCCGCAGGCCGAGCGCGGTCGCCAGTCCGGCGACACCCGCCCCCACGACCACTGCCTCGCCTGCCTCGCCTGCCGGCACGGAGGTACTTCCCATCACGCCTCCCCATGGCACCCTGGCGGCCCCTCGCCGCCAACCACCACACCTGTGGTACCACGTCTGGGGTAGCCTTGCCAACCGGTGCCCCCACCCAGGAGGAGAGCCCCCATCCCCAGGAGGACGAGAGCGCGTGAATCCGGACCGCCGGGACCGGCTGCGGGACGCGGCCCTCCACGTGCTGGCCGAGGCAGGCGGACGCGGCCTCACCCACCGCGCGGTGGACGCGGCGGCCGAGGTGCCCACCGGAACGGCCAAGAACTACTTCCCGACCCGCGACGCACTGCTCCGTACGGTCGCCGAGCGCTGCGTCGAGCAGTACCGCGCCACCATGGAGCAGCTGGCCGCCGCGGGGCCCCCGCCGTCGGAACGCGCGGGCCTGGTAGCGCTGCTGACGGGGCTGCTGGAGAACGTGGCGGGCCCGGGCCGCCCCCGGATGCTCGCCTACCTGGAACTGCAGACCGAGGCGGCGCGCAGACCGTGGCTGGCGCAGGTGCTCGACCCGATCGGTGCCTCGGACTTCCCCGCCTTCGAGGCCGCACAGCGCGCGGCGGGGCTTGCGGTGACGCCGGAGCGGGCGGCCGTGGTCACGCTCGTCCTGCACGCGGCGATCCCGCACCTGCTCGCCCGGGGCGCGGGGACGCTGACCGCTTCGGGGCTCGACGATCCGGCGCTGTTCGTGCGCGGGGTGCTGGATGTCGTCTACCCCGAGACGGCTGCGGGGCGCCAGGACAGCTGACGGGGCCCGCCGGGAGTGGTGCCGGGCCGCACCGGCGGGCTCCCCGCGGTGCGGGCCCCGGCCCGGGCGGAGGGGGTGCGTCCGCTATGCGGGCGTGGCGTTCGTAGCAACGAACAGAATCCGGCCAACCTCTGGTCAACGCGTGACGCACCGGTGACATGCACATGCAATTGGTGGCAGGCTGCCGACCGCATGGTGCGGCATTCGTACGCCAGCACGGCCCTCGGCCGGACTTCCGCACGGTGTCTCGCACTTGAAGTTCTGCCCGGACGGCAGACCACCCATACCGTCCGGTCCCCACGGCAGAAGGAGCCACTGACGTGAGACCCCTCACCTCCAAGCAGCGGATATCCGCCCTCGCCGCCACCGCGGCCCTCGTAGCGGCGGGTGTCACCGCGGGAACCGCCGGCGCGGCCCCCAGCGGGGAGACCTCGGCGAACGGCGCGCTTCCCGCGCAGCTGAGCGCGGCCCAGCACACCAAGCTGGTCAAGTCCGCGAACACAGAGGCGGCCAAGTCGGCCGACGCCCGCGCGCTGGGCCTCGGCGCCAAGGAGAAGCTCCACGTCAAGGACGTCGTCAAGAACAAGGACGGGTCCACCCACGTGCGTTACGAGCGGACCTACGACGGGCTGCCCGTGCTCGGCGGCGACCTGGTCGTCCACAAGTCCGCGAGCGGCAAGCGCACCGGCACCACCAAGGCCACCACCGCGAAGATCGCCGTGAAGACCGAGGCGTCGTCCGCGCACAAGCCCACGCTCGCCAAGGCGAAGGGCAGCAAGGCGCCCCGCAAGGTCGTGTGGGCCGCCGAGGGCAAGCCCGTACTGGCGTGGGAGACCGTCGTCGGCGGTGTCCAGAAGTCGGGCGCCCCCAACCAGCTCCACGTCATCACGGACGCGAAGACCGGCAAGAAGCTCTTCGAGTTCCAGGGCATCAAGGAAGGTACCGGCAACAGCCAGTACAGCGGCAAGGTCGAGATCGGCACCTCGGGCTCCTCGGGCAAGTTCACGATGACCGACGAGGCGCGGGGCGGCAACAAGACCACCAACCTCAACAACGGCTCCAGCGGCGACGGCGAGCTGTTCACCGACGAGGACGACACCTGGGGCGACGGGACGGTCAACGACCCGGCGACCGCGGGCGTGGACGCCCACTACGGCGCGGGCCAGACCTGGGACTACTACAAGGACGTGCACGGCCGCGAGGGCATCGCGGGCGACGGCAAGGGCGCGGTCAGCCGGGTCCACTACGGCGACAACTACGTCAACGCGTTCTGGGACGACTCCTGCTTCTGCATGACCTACGGGGACGGGCAGAACAACGAGCACCCGCTGACGGCGCTGGACGTCGCGGCGCACGAGATGTCGCACGGCGTCACCTCGACCACGGCCGACCTGGTCTACGCGGGCGAGTCGGGCGGCCTGAACGAGGCGACCTCCGACATCTTCGCCGCGGCCGTGGAGTTCCACGCCGACAGCCCGGAGGACACCCCGGACTACATGGTCGGCGAGAAGATCGACATCAACGGCGACGGCACCCCGCTGCGCTACATGGACGAGCCCAGCAAGGACGGCCAGTCGCTGGACTACTGGGACGCGAACGCCGGTGACGTGGACGTCCACTACTCCTCCGGCATCGCCAACCACTTCTTCTTCCTGCTGTCGGTGGGCAGCGGGGAGCGCGAGGTGAACGGCGTGCAGTACAACTCGCCCACCAAGGACGGCTCGAAGGTCGACGGCATCGGCATCGAGAAGGCCGAGCAGATCTGGTTCAAGGCGCTCACCGAGCAGATGACGTCGACGACGGACTACGCGGACGCGCGCGAGGCCACCATCGCGTCGGCCACCGACCTGTACGGCGCCGACAGCACCGAGGTCGAGACGGTCAAGGCCGCCTGGACCGCGGTGAACGTCACCGGCAGCTGACAGCGGCCGGCCGGCCTCGCCAGTCGGCAGCCGGAGTCTTCGAGTCGGCACCGCCGACTCCGATCGCGGGTGTTCGAGGCCCCGCCCCCTCCCGGGGGCGGGGCCTCACGCGTCTTTCCGCCCCTCCCGCCGGCGCACCGCCGTCGAGGCCGCCGCGCACCAGGTCCCCGCCGTCGCGGCCGTCCTCCCGGCCCGCACCACACCCACGGGGCGAGGGCGTCGTTGGACAGGGCGCGACGCGCCGCATCCGGGCGGCGTGCTGCTCAGGCGAGCGGATTGGAGCGCCTGATGACCGCCAACGAGCCCGTCCCCGACACGTTCGAGGACACACCCGCCAAGAGCCGCGACCCCGACTGGTTCAAGCGCGCGGTCTTCTACGAAGTGCTCGTCCGCTCCTTCCAGGACAGCGACGGCGACGGCATCGGCGACCTGCGAGGGCTCACCGCGAAACTGGACTACCTCCAGTGGCTGGGCGTCGACTGCCTGTGGCTCCCGCCCATCTTCCCCTCCCCGCTCAGGGACGGCGGCTACGACGTCTGCGACTACACCTCCGTCCTGCCCGAGTTCGGCGACATCGCGGACTTCGTCGAATGCGTCGACGCGGCGCACGAGCGCGGCATGCGGATCATCATCGACTTCGTCATGAACCACACCAGCGACCAGCACCCGTGGTTCCTCGCCTCGCGACGCGACCCGGAAGGTGCCTACGGGGACTACTACGTCTGGGCCGACGACGACCAGCGGTACCGGGAAGCCCGCGTCATCTTCGTGGACACCGAGGCCTCCAACTGGACCTTCGACCCCGTGCGCAAGCAGTACTACTGGCACCGCTTCTTCTCGCACCAACCGGACCTCAACTACGACAACCCCCTCGTGCAGGACGAGATGATCTCCGCGTTGCGCTTCTGGCTGGACCTGGGCATCGACGGGTTCCGGCTGGACGCCGTGCCCTACCTCTACGCCGAAGAGGGCACCACCTGCGAGAACCTTCCGCGCTCGCACGCCTTCCTGAGACGCGTCCGGGCCATCGTGGACGCCCACTACCCGGACACGGTACTGCTGGCCGAGGCCAACCAGTGGCCGGAGGACGTCGTCGACTACTTCGGCGACTACGCGGTGGGCGGCGACGAGTGCCACATGGCCTTCCACTTCCCCGTCATGCCGCGGATCTTCATGGCGGTACGGAGGGAGTCCCGCTATCCGGTCTCGGAGATCCTCGCGAAGACGCCGCAGATCCCGTCCGGCTGCCAGTGGGGGATCTTCCTGCGCAACCACGACGAGCTGACGCTGGAGATGGTCACCGACGAGGAACGCGACTACATGTACGCGGAGTACGCCAAGGACCCGCGCATGCGGGCCAACCTCGGCATCCGGCGACGGCTCGCGCCGCTCCTGGACAACGACCGCAAACAGATGGAGCTGTTCACCGCCCTGCTGCTGTCGCTGCCCGGATCGCCGATCCTCTACTACGGCGACGAGATCGGCATGGGGGACAACATCTGGCTCGGCGACCGCGACGCCGTACGCACCCCCATGCAGTGGACGCCGGACCGCAACGCCGGATTCTCCTCCTGCGACCCCGGCCGGCTGTTCCTGCCCGTCATCATGGACCCCGTCCACGGATACCAGGTCACCAACGTCGAGGCGGCGATGAGCTCACCTAGCTCCCTGCTGCACTGGACCCGGCGGGTGATCGAGGTCCGCAAACAGAACCCGGCCTTCGGACTGGGCTCCTACGAGGAGTTGTCCTCCTCCAACGCCTCCGTGCTGGCCTTCCTGCGGGAGCTCAAACCCGCCGAAGGCGGCGAGGACCTGGTGCTGTGCGTGCACAACTTCTCGCGCTTCCCGCAGCCGACGGAGTTGGACCTGCGGGAGTGGGAGGGTCGCGTTCCGGCGGAACTCATCGGCGGGGTCCGCTTCCCCGCCATCGGAAAACTCCCGTACCTGCTGACGCTGGCCGGACACGGCTTCTACTGGTTCCGCCTGCGGAAGCCGTCCTCCGCCACCGCCTGAGCCCGCCCCCGGACCCGGTCGGGTTCGGAGGCGGGCTCAGGCGGTGGC
>NZ_JASKYT010000403.1:0-5436 GCF_041028275.1 Streptomyces sp. PU-14G | reverse complement strand
GTCCATTCGTCCGGATGTCTGTGGTCGTGTGCGGGCGTGGGCGGGCGTGGCGGTGGGTGTCAGGCCGCGGAGTGCGAGGGGGCGGGAGCCGTGCCGGTCTTGCCGGTGCCGTCGAGACCGCCGCTGCCATCCGTCCCGCCGTCGCTGTCGCCTGCACCGGTCCCCGCCGTGCCGGGGCGGGGCGCGGGCCTGCGCCGCATCGGGTCCAGCAGCCGCTCGACGAGTGCCAGGGCGCGCTCCACCAGCAGCGCCAGGACGGCCACCAGCAGTGCTCCGGCGACCACCTGGGCGGTGTCGTAGTTGCCGAACCCGGCGGTGATCAGCCGTCCGAGGCCGCCGCCGCCGGGCAGCGCGGCGAGTGTGGCGGTGGCCACGAGCTGGACGGCGGCCGTCTGGATGCCGGTCATGAGCAGAGGCAGGGCGAGGGGGAGTTCGACCTGGCGCAGCAGCTGCCATCCCGTCATGCCCATGCCGCGGGCGGCTTCGACGACCTCGCGGTCGGCCTCGCGTACGCCCGTATAGGCGTTCGTCAGCAGCGGCGGCAGGGCGAACAGCACCAGCGCCACGATCGTCGCCCAGTCGCCGTGCCGGCCCAGCGGCCCCATCGAGAGCAGGACCAGCACGGCGAAGGTGGGCACCGCGCGGCCCGCGTTGGACAGGTTGACCGCGAGCGCGCCGCCGCGCCCCACGTGGCCGAGCCACAGCGCCAGCGGCAGGGCGATCGCGCAGGAGAGCAGCAGGCAGACGCCCGTCAGGTAGGCGTGTTCGGTGAGGCGCTGGAGCACCCCGCCGTTCTCCGTCCAGTGGGATCCTGTGGTCAGCCACGTCCACACGTCGGTGAAGATGCCCATGGCAGCTCAGCCCGCCTTTCCGACGAGGTCCGTCCCGGCGGCGCCGGCCTCGGGCGGGGCAGCCGCCTTTGCCGGTATCCCCTTCGGGCCTCCGCCCGTTCCGCCGTTCCGGGCGCGGGTGCGGCTCCGCGTCCAGGGGGTCAGTGCCCGCTGGAGCCACAGGAGGAGCAGGTCGGCGGCGATGGCGAGGACGACGCAGATCGCGGAGGCGGTCAGCACCTGCGACTTGAAGTAGCTCTCCATGCCGTCGTAGATGAGGTTGCCCAGGCCGCCGTAGCCGACGATGGCGCCGATGGTGGTCAGCGACACCGCGGTGACCGTCGCGATGCGCACCCCCGCCAGCAGCGCCGGCAGCGCCAGTGGCAGCTCGACCTCGAACAGCAGCCTGCCCGGCCCGTACCCCATGCCGCGGGCCGCCTCCCGGGCCTCGGCCGGGACCGCGTCCAGACCCGCCAGGATGTTGCGTACCAGCACGGTCAGCGAGTACAGCACCAGGCCGGTGACCACCACGGCCGCCGAGAGCCCGAAGACGGGCAGCAGCAGCGCGAACATCGCCAGGGACGGGATGGTGTACAGCACCGTCGTCACACCGAGGGCCGGGCCGCGGGCCGCGCGCCAGCGCCGGGCGGCGACGGCCAGTGGCAAGGCCAGCAGCAGGGCGATGCCGACGGAGGCCGCGGTGATCCAGACGTGCTCGACCGTGGCGTCGAGCAGTTCGCTCTGCCGGGTGCGCAGGTACTCCCCGCACAGCCAGTCGTTCTGTGCCAGACAGCCCTCCGGGCCGCCCGCCGCTGTGCTGCTCACGCCGGTCACCTCCCCGTGCCGTGCGGTCCCACCGTGATGTCGGCCGACCCTATCCCGACAGACTGACAATCGGTCCGCAGTGCCGTACCCCCGCGACGCGGTGTTCATCCACGGCGCAAAGGATTGTCGTGGTGCCGTGTTTCGGTGTTCGGTACCAGAGGAGAGGTCCGGGTCCGACGGGGATAACCGGGTCCGACGGGGATAAGAGGATGACCATGATTCGCTTCGAGAACGTGACCAAGCGCTACCCCGACGGGACGGTTGCCGTCGAGGGGCTTTCCCTGGAGGTCGCCGAGGGCGAGCTGGTCACGCTCGTCGGGCCCTCGGGCTGCGGCAAGACCACGACCATGAAGATGGTCAACCGGCTGATCGAGCCGACACAGGGCCGCATCCTGGTCGCCGGCGAGGACATCGCCGGGGTCGAGCCGGTGGAGCTGCGCCGCCGGATGGGGTACGTCATCCAGCAGACGGGTCTTTTCCCGCACCGCACCGTGCTGGACAACACGGCCACCGTCCCGCACCTGTTGGGCTGGTCGAGGGCGCGGCGGCGTGAGCGTGCCCGCGAGCTGCTGGACCTGGTGGGTCTGGACCCGTCCGTCTTCGGCGACCGCTACCCCGACCAGCTCAGCGGCGGGCAGCGGCAGCGCGTGGGCGTCGCGCGGGCGCTGGCGGCCGATCCGCCGGTGCTGCTGATGGACGAGCCGTTCGGCGCCGTGGACCCGGTGGTGCGCGAGCATCTGCAGACCGAGTTCCTGCGGTTGCAGTCCCGGCTGCACAAGACGGTGCTGTTCGTGACGCACGACATCGAGGAGGCCGTCAGGCTCGGTGACCGCATCGCGGTCTACGGGGAGGGCCGGATCGAGCAGTTCGACCGGCCCGCCACGGTGCTGGGCGCCCCCGCGACCCCGTACGTGGCCGATTTCGTCGGCGCCGACCGAGGCCTCAAACGGCTGTCCGTCACCCCCATCGAGCCCGGTGACCTGGAGGAGCCGCCGACCGTCCACCTCAGCGACCGCCTGGAGAAGGCGGCGAGGCGGATGTCCGCCGCGGATGCCCGCTGGGCCGTCGTGCTCGATGACGCCGACGGGCTGCACGGCTGGGTCTCGGCGGGCGTGGTGGACGCCCAGGACGGTACGGTCGCCGACCACGCGCGCCGGATGGAGGCGTGGCTGCCGCTCGGCTCCTCGCTCAAACAGGCGTTCAGCACGATGCTCCAGCACGACGCCGGCTGGATCGCCGTCCTGGACGGTGACAGGTTCGTCGGCGTCCTCACCCCGTCGCGGCTGCACGCGGCGCTGCGGCGCTCCATCGACGCCGATGCCCGGGAAGTGGGCAGGGGAGAGGTGGAGCTGGAGTCGATCGAGAGCTCCTGACCGGCGAAGACACCCCTCAGCCCAGCTCCACCGCGCAGTCGACCTCGGACACGAGCCAGCCGAAGCCGCCGAGCCCGCCCGCGTCCAGCAGTTCGGCCGCCTCGCCGGCCGCGCTCAGCCGGCGTACGTAGGCGGCCGGGTCAAAGCGGGCCAGCGCGAGTTGTGGGCGGCGGCCCGTCACGCCCAGGGCGCCGAGTGCGGCGCGCTGGGTGAGCAGCCGGGTGGTACCGGGCGCGCCCGCGGCGACCGCGTCGAGGGCCACGTGCGAGGTCACGTCGCAGCTGCCGTCCGGTACGGGCCGGCAGGCGCGGCCCTCGCGGTACCCGGCGAGGGTGCCGAACGGGGGGCGGGTCGCGCGGGTGTGCCCGTAGTCGACGGCGACGGCCACGCCGCGCCGCAGGGCACCGGCGGCGCGCGCCCAGGCGGCGTCCCGGGGGTGGCCGATCTCGGCGCGGGCGCCTTCGCCCGCCTGAGCCAGCGGCCACCAGCGCTCCAGCCACCCGGCGTCGGCGCCCGCGACGGGCGGCCCGTGGCGTTCGGTGCCGTCGGGCGCGACCAGCACCAGCCTGGCCGTTCCCGTGCGGTCGTTCTCGGCGACGTCGACGGGCACGTTGTCCAGCCACTCGTTGGCGAACAGCAGCCCCGTCACCGTCTCGGGGCCGGGCAGGCGCGTGCCCCAGCGGACGGCCGGATCGAGCCCCTCGGGGCGCGGCCGGTGCTCGACGGCGGCCGGACGCAGACGCGCCAGCACCTCGGCGCCGGCGGCCTCGTGCTCGCGCAGCGCGGCCCGTACCCCGGCCAGCAGCTCCCCGGCGCCTGCGCCGACGTCGACCAGGTCGAGGCGCGGAGGGTGCCCCAGGGCCTCGTCCACCCGCAGCAGGAGACGCGTCACCGCGTGGGCGAAGTGCGGGGAGGCGTGCACGGAGGTGCGGAAATGGGCGGCGGGCGCCTGACGGGTGTAGAAACCGCGGGGTCCGTACAGGGCGCTCGCGGTGGCCGGACGCCAGCCGGGCAACTGGGGGAGCATGGGCCTCACCGTATGCGCGGACCGGCATCCTCCACCTTGGGGAGTAGGAGCGGTGGTCACGGATCGGCCGTCGGGCTGACCCCCGCACGTACCAGGCCTGCATACGCTGGGTTACGTGCATCGGCTCTACGACTTCATCCGCAGGCACCCCACGTGGGTGGACAGCCTCTGGGCTGTCGCCCTGCTGATGCTGTCGTCGCTGTGGATCGTCGCGAGCATGTCCGCGCCACCGGAGGCGGAGGGGCTCTCGACCACGTCCCAGGAGCAGATCGCCACGGTCCCCGTCGCGCTCGCGCTGTGCGCGGTGGTGGCGCTGCGCCGCAGGGCCCCCGAGAAGATGCTGGTGCTGGCCACCGGTACGGGCGTGGCGCAGGTGGTCGTCAACGTGGGGCCGTTCCCCGGCAACTTCGCCTTCCTGGTCATCGTCTTCACCGTCGCCTCCCGGCACGTGCGCTGGGCCTCCAGGTTCGCGCTGGCCGGAGCGCTGCTGGCACCCACGATCAGCACGGTGCGCTGGCCCAGCTCGACGGGCGGCCTGGCGAACGAGATCTTCGGCACGCTGTTCATGACGCTGGCGTTCGTGATGGCCTGGGTGCTCGGCGACTCCCTGCGCACCCGCCGTGCCTACTACCTGCAGCTGGAGGAGCGTGCCCGGCGGCTGGAGAAGGAGCGGGAGGCGCAGGCGAAGGTGGCCGTCGCCGCCGAGCGGGCCCGGATAGCGCGCGAGCTGCACGACGTGGTGGCGCACAACGTGTCCGTGATGGTCGTCCAGGCCGACGGCGGCGCCTACGTGCTGGAGAACGCGCCGGACCAGACCCGCATGGCGCTGGAGACCATCTCCGGTACGGGGCGGCAGGCGCTCGCCGAGATGCGCCGCCTGCTGGGGGTGCTGCGTAGCGAGGACGGTGCCAGGCGGGACGGCGGCGAGTACGTGCCGCAGCCCGGTGTGGAGCAGATCGCCGACCTCGTCGAGCAGGTGCGCGGCGCGGGCCTGACCGTCGACTTCCGGGTCGAGGGAGTGCCGCACCCGCTCCCCAGCAGCGTCGAGCTGACCGCGTACCGCATCGTGCAGGAGGCGCTGACCAACACCCGCAAGCACGGCGGCCCCGACGTGGGGGCGAGCGTGCGGCTCCAGTACACCGACGACGAGCTGTCCGTCCTCGCGGAGGACGACGGGCGCGGCGCCCAGCGCGAGCTGTACGAGGAGGGCGGCGCCGACGGTCTCGGCCATGGGCTGATCGGCATGCGCGAGCGGGTCGGCATGGTGGGGGGCGCGCTGGAGGCCGGTCCGCGCTCCGGCGGCGGCTTCCGCATCTGTGCGGCCCTCCCCCTCAAGGGCGCCGGCTGATCCGGCCCGGGCGCCGGCCGTCCCCGGGAGCGC
>NZ_JASKYT010000402.1:0-5523 GCF_041028275.1 Streptomyces sp. PU-14G | reverse complement strand
CGCGCACAGGCGGGCACCGCCGGGCGGGACGCGGACCCGGGAGCGCACGAGCGCCACGGGCACGGCAACGGCAAGGGGCAGGGGCGGGGGCAGGGCCATGCCCGGCCTGGCTCGGGCGTGTGCGAACTGGGCGAGGCCTACGGGCGGTGGGAAGCGGACAGCGCTCAGGCCCGCATCTGCCGTGACACCTACGGCCGGTGAGCCCGGACGGCAGGTGAGACCCTGCGGCAGATGAGCCCCTGCGGCAGATGAGCCCCTGCGGCAGATGAGCCCCTGCGGCCGAGGAACCCCTACGGCAGGTGCTCCCCGCCTCCGCTCGCCCCGTCCACGGTGCCGCCAGGTGAGGCGGCACCGTCGGCCAGCCGCTTCTCCAGACGCTCGATCGCCGCGCGGATGCCCTCTCCGTACGCGTCGGCGGGCAGCGCGTCCAGCTTGTCCCGGGCCCGCTCCAGCGCGCTTTGGGCCGCGCTCTGGTCACCGAGCTTGGCATGGCCCGCGGCGATGTTGAGATGCAGGGACGGGTAGAGGGAGCGGACGGCCAGCTGGTGTTCGCCCCAGCTCACCTCGTCCCCTCGCAGGGCGTCGGCGGCGGCGAGCGCGCGCAGGTCCCACACGAGCTCGTCGGCCGGCTCGTCCTGGGTGTCGGCCATGTAGTGCGCGATGGTGCAGCGGTGGAAGAGGTCCGCCGCGGGGTCCGTCTCCGCCCACAGGGCGGCGAAGCGGTTCCTCGCCTCCTCCCGGTCGCCGCCGCGGTGCAGCATGATGGCCTGGCCGATTCTGACCATGGTCGCGTCCTCCGCGCCCTGGGGCGCGTCCTGCTGGGGCTCCGCCACGGGGGCTCCTCCCGTTCGCCGTGTGCCGTACGCCGTGTGCCGTAGGCCGCCTCGCACGACCGCTTCATCGGTCGTCCTACGACGCTAACGGCCGCCTCTGACAATGGCGCACACCACGGGCTGAGCCCCGGCGCGGCTCAGCCCAGATCGGGGATGCGCCAGTCGATGGGCGTGTGGCCCTGGGCGGCGACGGCCTCGTTGATCTGGGTGAAGGGCTGGGAGCCGAAGAACCGCTTGGCCGAGAGCGGCGAAGGGTGGGCGCCCTGCACCACGGCGTGTCGCTCGGTGTCGATGAGGGGGAGCTTCTTCTTCGCGTAGTTGCCCCAGAGGACGAAGACCGCCGGATCGGGGCGCCGGGCGACGGCACGGATCACGGCGTCGGTGAACTTCTCCCAGCCCTTGCCCTTGTGCGAGTTGGCCTCTCCCCCGCGCACGGTCAGCACCGCGTTCAACAGCAGTACGCCCTGCTCGGCCCACGGCATCAGATACCCGTTGTCGGGCACGGGGTGGCCGAGCTCCTCGCGCATCTCCTTGTAGATGTTCCGCAGCGAGGGCGGTGTCCGGACGCCGGGGCGGACCGAGAAGCACAGGCCGTGGCCCTGTCCGGGACCGTGGTAGGGGTCCTGGCCCAGGACGAGGACCTTCACCTGCTCGTACGGCGTGGCGTCGAGGGCGGCGAACACCTCCTCGCGGGGCGGGTACACCGGGCCGCGCTCCCGTTCCTCCTCGACGAAGACCGCCAGCTCCTTGAAGTAGGGCTGCTCGGTCTCCTCACCGAGCACGCCCTGCCAGGACTGGGGGAGCATCTCCTTCACGCGCTGTACCTCCTGCGGTGCCGCTCACCGGGCCCCGTGCCCGACGACCGCACCGAAGGTACCGTCCGCCACCGACAGTCCCGGACGGGAGGCCGGGGGCGCTACCAGCTCGACTTCTTGTACAGCTCCCACATCCGCATGATGACCGACGAGTCGATCGCCCATTCGACGCCCGCGACGTCCTTCTCGGAGGCGATGTAGACCTTGCCCTGCCACAGCGGCAGCAGCCGCACGTCCCGTGCCAGCAGCTTCTGGGCCTTCGCGAAGGCCTGCCCGGCCGCTCCCCGGTCGCTCTGCTTGCGCGAGGACGGCAGCAGCTCCTCGGTCAGCTCCCGGTTCCGGTAGGGGGTGCCCATCGCGTTGTCCTCACCGACGAACGGCGTGATGTAGTTGTCCGCGTCCGGGAAGTCGGCCGACCAGCCGCGGCCGAAGACCGGATAGTCCCCCTTGAGGTAGCCCTTTTGGAAGTCGTCCCAGCCGCGCGACTTGACGGTGATGTCGAAGAGCCCCGAGCCCTCCAGCTGCTCCTCCAGCTCCGCGAACTCGCGCCGGGTGGAATCCCCGTAGCGGTCCTCGGCGTACCAGAGGGTCAGGCTCACCTTGTCGGTGATGCCCGCGTCGCGGAGGGTGTGGCGGGCCTTCTTCACGTCCGGGCGCCCGTAGCGGTCGAGGAAGGCGTTGGTGTGCCCGGTGACGCCGGTGGGGACCATGGAGTACAGCGGGTCGGCCGTCCTGTCGTAGACGTCACGCACCAGTTCGGTACGGTCCACGAGCTGGGCCACCGCCCGGCGCACCGCGGGCTTGGCCGCCTGCTCGTCCTCCGGGTTGAAGACCAGGAAGTGGACCTCCGAGCCGGTCATCTCGTTGAGGTCGAAGGAGTCGTCGCCGGAGGAGCCCGCCTCCTGGAACGCGGAGATCTGCCCCGGGGTCAGCCCGCGGTAGGTGAGGTCTATTCGCCCGTCCTTCAGGTCGCTGACCATCCGGGCCGAGCGCGAGTAGTACCGGATGGTGACGGAGTCGTTGCGCAGTTCGGCCGGGCCCTTGTAGTCGGGGTTCCTGACCAGTTCGGCGCGCTTGCCCGGCTGGTAGTCCTCGAGCGTGTACGGCCCCGAGCCGGTGGCCGTGTCGCCGGGGTGCAGGCTGGCGCTCGGGTACTCGTCGGGGTCGACGAGGGAGGTGGCGGGGGTGGAGAGGATGAACGGGAAGGTCGCGTCCGACTTCTTCAGGCGGAAGACCACCGTGCGGTCGCCCTTGGTGATGACCTCGTCCAGGTTGGCCAGCAGCGCGGAGGGGCCCGACGGGGACTCGATGGAGGTGGTGCGGTCGAAGGAGTGCTTGACCGCTTCGGCGTCCAGCGGCTTGCCGCTGGAGAAGGTGAGTCCCTTGCGCAGGACGCAGCGGTAGACCTTGCTGGCCGCGTCGGTGAAGCCGCACCTCTTGGCGGCGTCCGGTTCGGGCGAGGTGCCGGAGTTCGGGACGGTCATCAGCGTCTGGTAGATGTTCCTGTAGAGCTCCCAGGAGCCGTCCCAGGCGGCGGCCGGATCCAGGGAGCTGGGAGCGCTGGTGGTACCGACCACGATGCTGTGCTCCTCGTCGCCGCCCCCGGTCAGCGAGCTGCACCCGGTCACGAGTGCGAGGGGGAGGATGGTCGCTGCGGCTCTCAGCAGCCCGTTCCGGTCGAACAACGTGCGCTCCTCAGTCGGCGGTGCCTGTCTGGCTGATGCGGTGCCCAGGACGCGCCCGCGCCCGGGCGCTGTCCAAGACGGAGAAAGCGCCCTGACATTACCCCAGCCACAGCCGTATCGGAGCCCCAACAGGCGTCCGGGCACCGGTAGTTGATCTTCCGGTGCCCGGACGGGTTCACGGCCTGCCGCTTCGCGGCATACCGCTGCGCGTTCTCGGCGTCACGCGACTCCGGACCGGCGTCACTCGGCCCCGGACCGGCGTCGCTCGGCTCCGGACCGGCGTCACGCGACCGGCCCCGGACCGGCGTCGCTCGGCTCCGGACCGGCGTCACACGGCCCCGGACCGGCGTCACACGGCCCCGGACCGGCGTCACGCGGCCCCGGACCGGCGTCACGCGGCCCCGGACCGGCGTCACGCGACTCGGGGTCGGCGTCACGCGGCTCCAGCTCCGCGTCACTCGACTCCGGCGTTGAGGAACAGGCCGCCGTCCACAGTCAGGGTCTGGCCGGTGATCCAGCCCGCCTCCGGGGAGGTGAGGAACGCGGCGGCGCCCGCCACGTCCTCGGGCGCACCCAGCCGCCCCATCGGGTAGCGGGCGGCTGCCTGCTCCTCACGGCCCTCGTACAGGGCGACGGCGAACTTGGTCTTGACCACGGCGGGCGCCACCGCGTTAACCCGCACCCGCGGCGCGAACTCGTGCGCGAGCTGGAGGGTCAGGTTGACCATCGCGGCCTTGCTCATGCCGTAGGCACCGATGAAGGGAGAGGCCGAGATGCCGGCGATGGAGGCGACGTTGACGATGGTGCCGCCGTTCTCACTCTGCCAGGCCGCCCAGGTGCGCTGCGCGAAGCCGAGCGCCGAGATCACGTTCGTCTCGAACACCTTGCGCGCGACGTTCAGGTCCAGCTCGGCCATCGGCCCGAACACCGGATTGGTGCCCGCGTTGTTGACCAGGTGATCGACGCGCCCGTAGGTCTCCATCACCCGCTCGACGACGGCCGCCTGGTGTTCGAGGTCGTGCGCCTTGCCCGCGACGCCCATCGCCCGGTCGGAGCCGAGCCGCTCGACCGCCTCCCTGAGCGCCTCCTCGTTGCGCCCGGTGATGCACACCCGGTCGCCGCGCGCCACCAGCGCCTCGGCGATGCCGTAGCCGATACCGCGGCTGCCGCCGGTGATGAGGGCGACCTGCCCGCTGTCGGGGCGCCCGCCGCCCGCTGTCTGCTGTGTCATCTCGCTGTTCCCGCCTCTTGTCGCTTCCCGCCGGCCGTCAGTCGAGCGGCCCGCCGGCGATGTACAGCACCTGGCCCGAGACGAACCCGGCCTTCTCGTCGGCGAAGAAGGCGACCGCGTTGGCGATGTCCGCGGGCTCGCCCACGCGCTGCACGGGGATCTGGGTGGCGGCCGCGGTCTTGAAGTCGTCGAAGCCCATGCCGACGCGCGCGGCGGTGGCCGCCGTCATGTCGGTGGCGATGAAGCCGGGGGCCACCGCGTTGGCGGTGATGCCGAACTTGCCCAGCTCCTTGGCGAGCGTCTTGGTGAAGCCCTGCATGCCGGCCTTGGCCGCCGAGTAGTTGACCTGGCCGCGGTTGCCGAGCGCCGAGGACGAGGACAGGTTGACGACACGGCCGAAACCGGCATCCACCATGTGCTTCTGGCAGGCGCGGGACATCAGGAAGGCACCACGCAGGTGCACGTTCATGACGGTGTCCCAGTCGTCGTCGCTCATCTTGAACAGCAGGTTGTCGCGCAGCACCCCGGCGTTGTTCACCAGCACGACGGGCGCCCCGAGCTCGTCGTTGACGCGCGCGACGGCGGCCTCGACCTGGGCCGAGTCGGAGACGTCGCAGCCGACGGCGAGCGCCTTGCCGCCCTGTGCGGTGATCTCCTCGACGGTCTGTGCGCAGGCGCCCTCGTCGAGGTCGAGGACGGCGACGGCGTGGCCCTCGGCCGCCAGACGGACGGCGGTTGCCGCGCCGATCCCTCGGGCTGCGCCCGTCACGATGGCGACTCGCTGCTCGGTGCTGGACATGCTGGTCTCTCCTCGGCCTGAGTGGATGAGCGGGTGAGCTGGGTGAGCAACCGCTTAGTACCTACGGCAGTCGTGACGCTATGAGGCGGGCAACGCCCTGTCAACGCCAGGCCATGGGGCCGCCGGGGTCACCCGAGCGCCCCGGCCCCCGGCCCCGGCC
>NZ_JASKYT010000401.1:0-5492 GCF_041028275.1 Streptomyces sp. PU-14G | reverse complement strand
CGGATAGAGAGCACCCCTCGGGGGTGGGCGGCCCCACAAGGAAGGGCAGGTCGTGGGGGCCCGCCCCATATGGGTGAGGGAGGTGTGGGGGTGCGCCCCGCAGGGGTTAGCGGGCGACGGTGACCTCTACTCGTTGGAACTCCTTCAAATCGGAGTACCCCGTGGTGGCCATGGCCCGGCGCAACGCGCCGAAGAAGTTCATGGACCCATCAGGCGTGTGGGAGGGTCCCAGAAGGACCTCCTCCAGCGTGCCGACCGCACCGAGGTCGACCCGACGCCCACGCGGAACATCCGCGTGCACCGCCTCCATACCCCAGTGATGCCCCTTGCCGGGCGCATCCGTCGCACGGGCGAGCGGCGACCCCATCATCACCGCGTCGGCGCCGCAGGCGATCGCCTTGGGCAGGTCGCCGGACCAGCCGACGCCGCCGTCGGCGATGACGTGGACGTAGCGGCCACCGGACTCGTCCATGTAGTCGCGGCGGGCCGCGGCGACGTCGGCGACGGCGGTCGCCATCGGCACCTGGATGCCCAGCACGTTCCGCGTGGTGTGCGCGGCACCCCCGCCGAAGCCGACGAGAACACCCGCGGCGCCGGTGCGCATGAGGTGGAGGGCCGCGGTGTAGGTGGCGCAGCCACCGACGATGACCGGCACGTCCAGCTCGTAGATGAACTGCTTGAGGTTCAGCGGCTCGGCCGCGCTGGAGACGTGCTCGGCGGAGACGGTCGTGCCGCGGATCACGAACAGGTCCACGCCCGCGTCGACGACCGCCTTGGAGAACTGGGCGGTGCGGCCGGGAGAGAGGGCGGCGGCCGTGACGACGCCGGAGTCGCGGACCTCCTTGATGCGCTGCCCGATCAGCTCTTCCTTGATGGGCGCGGCGTACAGCTCCTGCATGCGGCGGTTGGCGGTGGCCTCGTCGAGCTCGGCGATCTCCGCCAGCAGCGGCTCGGGGTCCTCGTACCGCGTCCACAGGCCCTCGAGGTTGAGGACGCCGAGGCCGCCGAGTTCGCCGATGCGGATGGCGGTGCGCGGCGAGACGACGGAGTCCATGGGGGCGGCGAGGAACGGCAGCTCGAAGCGGTAGGCGTCGATCTGCCAGGCGATCGAGACCTCCTTCGGGTCGCGGGTGCGCCTGCTGGGCACCACGGCGATGTCGTCGAAGGCGTACGCCCGGCGCCCGCGCTTGCCGCGCCCGATCTCGATCTCAGTCACGTCTACTACTGCCTCTCACTCTGGTGTGCCGCGCCCCAGTATCCTCGCCGCCCGCGGGCGGGGTCGGCCCGGCACCCCTCTCGGTCCTCGGGGCGAGGACTGCGCTCGCGGCCCACCTCGTGCGCCGCGAGCTGCCTGAAGCGACCCGCCCGGTCCCCCACGCGTCAGCGACGCGAGTAGTTCGGGGCCTCGGTCGTCATCTGGATGTCGTGGGGGTGGCTCTCCTTGAGGCCGGCCGCGGTGATGCGGACGAAGCGGCCACGGTCCTTCATCTCGGGGACGGTACGGCCGCCGACGTAGAACATCGACTGCTTGAGGCCGCCGATGAGCTGGTGGACGACGGCGGAGAGCGGGCCGCGGTAGGCGACCTGGCCCTCGACGCCTTCGGGGATCAGCTTGTCGTCGCCGCTGACGCCCTCTTGGAAGTAGCGGTCCTTGGAGTAGGACTTGTTTCCGCCGCGGGTCTGCATCGCGCCGAGGGAGCCCATGCCGCGGTAGGACTTGAACTGCTTGCCGTTGATGAACAGCAGCTCGCCGGGGGACTCCTCGCAGCCGGCCAGGAGGCTGCCGAGCATGACGGTGTCGGCGCCGGCGACGATGGCCTTGGCGATGTCACCGCTGTACTGCAGGCCGCCGTCGCCGATGACGGGGACCCCGGCCTCGTGGGCGGCGAGCGACGCCTCGTAGATGGCGGTGACCTGGGGGACGCCGATGCCGGCGACGACGCGGGTGGTGCAGATGGAGCCGGGGCCGACGCCGACCTTGACGCCGTCCACGCCCGCGTCGATGAGCGCCTTGGCGCCGTCGCGGGTGGCGATGTTGCCGCCGACGACGTCGACGCCCGGGTGGTTGGACTT
Source organism: Streptomyces sp. PU-14G (assembly GCF_041028275.1). Lineage (NCBI taxonomy): Bacteria > Bacillati > Actinomycetota > Actinomycetes > Kitasatosporales > Streptomycetaceae > Streptomyces > Streptomyces sp. PU-14G. Next base: position 3,419 of record NZ_JASKYT010000401.1, on the reverse strand, counting down.
GATCTTGGCGATCATGTCGCCGACCAGCCGGGAGTGGCCGTGCGCGGTGTCGACGACGACGAAGTCGACGCCCGCCTCGATGAGGGCCTGCGCGCGGTCGTACGCGTCACCGGCCACACCGACGGCGGCGCCGACGACGAGGCGGCCCTCGCCGTCCTTGGCGGCGTTGGGGTACTGCTCGGCCTTGACGAAGTCCTTGACGGTGATGAGGCCCTTGAGCGTGCCCGCGCCGTCCACCAGCGGCAGCTTCTCGATCTTGTGGCGGCGCAGCAGCTCCATCGCGTCCTCGCGGGAGATGCCGACCTGCCCGGTGACCAGCGGCATGGGCGTCATCACGTCGCGCACCTGGCGGCTGCGGTCCAGCTCGAAGGCCATGTCGCGGTTGGTGACGATGCCCAGCAGCCTGCCCGCGCCGTCGGTGACCGGGACGCCGCTGATGCGGAACCGGCCGCACAGCGCGTCCGCCTCTTCCAGCGTCGCGTCGGGGCGGATGGTGATGGGGTCGGCGACCATGCCGGACTCGGACCTCTTGACCTGGTCGACCTGGTTGGCCTGGCCCTCGATCGACAGGTTGCGGTGCAGGACGCCCACGCCGCCCTGGCGGGCCATCGCGATGGCCATGCGGGCCTCGGTGACCTTGTCCATGGCGGCGGACAGCAGCGGCACGTTGACCCGCACGTTCCGCGAGACGTACGACCCGGTGTCGATGTCCTGGGGCGCCATGTCGGACTCGCCCGGCAGCAGCAGGACGTCGTCGTATGTCAGGCCCAGAGTGGCGAATTTGGCGGGCACTCCGTCGACGTTTTCAGTCATGACACCTTTCCCATGCGGTCCACCCCCGCTTGCGCGGGGAACCACTGCTTGCCCCGGCCGGATCTCCATGCTATCGGCCCGGCGAGGGTGACCGGACCGCCTGTGGAAAACCCCGGCGACGGCACGGTCGGCGCCCCCGCCGCGCCGCCGGTCGTGCTCCCCGCGGGCCGCAGGTCCCTACTGCTCGGCCAGCGCCCGCAGCCTGCTGAGCGCCCTGTGCTGGGCGACGCGTACGGCTCCGGGTGACATGCCCAACATCTGTCCGGTCTCCTCGGCCGTCAGCCCGACGGCGACCCGCAGCAGCACGAGCTCGCGCTGGTGTTCGGGCAGATTGGCGAGGAGTTTCTTGGCCCACTCGGCGTCGCTGCTCAGCAGCGCCCGCTCCTCGGGGCCGAGGGAGTCGTCGGGACGCTCGGGCATCTCGTCCGACGGCACCGCCGTGGAGCCGGGGCCGCGCATGGCCGCACGCTGGAGGTCGGCGACCTTGTGCTGGGCGATGGCGACGACGAACGCCTCGAACGGTTTTCCGGTGTCCCGGTAGCGCGGCAGCGCGCAGAGCACCGCGATGCAGACCTCCTGAGCGAGGTCGTCGACGAAGTGGCGGGCGTCACCGGGCAGCCGCGTCAGCCGGGTGCGGCAGTACCGCACGGCGAGCGGATGCACGTGGGCGAGCAGGTCGTGGGTGGCCTGGCGGTCTCCCTCGACGGCGCGCTGGACGAGCTGGCTGACCTTCGCGACCCTGGCCGCCTCCGCGGCGCCCGCCGCGTCCGCACCGCCCTCGGCGCCCGCGGCCGTGCCGGTGCCCGCGGCGGTTTCAGCGCTCGCGACGACGGGCCCCTGGCCGTTTACGGGCCCGGGCGGCGGCCCGTTCTCGTCGTCGCGCATCGGTCCATGGTGCACCGATGCCGCGCCGTTCGCCGCACCGCGCCCGTGGATGTGAGCCGAAGCGTTATGAGCAGGCGCACTGGCCCTCATGTCCATGCCCTCCCCTCACGCCTGACCGAACGGTCCCCGAGGAACTCCATACAACAAGCATGCGACACGCGCGAGATTTTCAGGATGCCGCGGGAGCACCCGTGGGGATCGTCGCCCCGGCACGGAGCCGGGACAGCGCCGGGACCAAGCCGCCGGGCCGGTCGGCGCGTACGTCCGGGACGCCGGCCCCTGAGCCGTCCGCCGGCGGCTGTCCGGCAGTCGGCCAGGGGCGTCCACGGGGGCGGAGACGTGTCTCCCCGCCGCCTGGGCACCTCCCGGCCGCACGCCGAGGGGAAGCGGGGCCTAGCGGACGAGGCCCCAGCGGAAGCCGAGGGCCACCGCGTGCGCGCGGTCGGAGGCGCCGAGCTTCTTGAACAGCCGCCTGGCGTGGGTCTTGACGGTGTCCTCCGACAGGAACAGCTCCCGCCCGATCTCCGCGTTCGAACGCCCGTGGCTCATGCCCTCCAGCACCTGGATCTCCCGCGCGGTGAGGGTGGGGGCCGCGCCCATCTCGGCCGAGCGCAGCCGCCGGGGGGCGAGCCGCCAGGTGGGGTCGGCCAGCGCCTGGGTGACGGTCGCGCGCAGTTCGGCGCGGGAGGCGTCCTTGTGCAGGTAGCCGCGCGCGCCCGCGGCGACGGCCAGCGCCACGCCGTCGAGGTCCTCGGCGACCGTCAGCATGATGATGCGGGCGCCGGGGTCGGCGGAGAGCAGCCGGCGTACGGTCTCCACTCCGCCCAGGCCGGGCATCCGGACGTCCATCAGGATCAGGTCGGACCGGTCGGCGCCCCAGCGGCGGAGGACTTCCTCGCCGTTGGCCGCCGTCGTCACACGCTCGACGCCGGGCACGGTCGCGACCGCGCGGCGCAGGGCCTCTCGGGCGAGCGGGGAGTCGTCGCATACGAGGACGGATGTCATGACCGCCCTCCGCTGCTGATGCGCATCACCTTGAGCCTCCAGGCTGCTTGGGAAGAATCGTCACCTCGCGATTGACGGCCTCGGACACGCGTGCCCCCGGCCGGTTCCGAGTCAATCGCTTTCGCTCTCTCAACGACGGTCACCCGAAAGAGTTACGGCTTCCCGGTACCGCTCTCAGCACTCTACGTGAGCAACCGTACACAGAGCAGCAACATCCCCTCATTGAAACGGCGCTCGCCCCTTCTTTCCTGCGATGCCCTATTTAGCTGCATTTCTTCCGTTTTGCGGGATCGGTCGCTAGATTCGCGAAAGAGTCATATTTACGCACGAGTGACAGATCACCTCCAGCAGCACTCAGGAGAGACGCGATGGCAGACTTCTCCCGCCTTCCTGGACCCAACGCGGATCTGTGGGATTGGCAGCTACTCGCCGCCTGCCGGGGGGTGGACAGCTCGCTGTTCTTCCACCCCGAGGGGGAGCGCGGCGCGGCCCGCAGCGCGCGGGAGGCGTCCGCCAAGGAGGTGTGCATGCGCTGCCCCGTGCGCGCGGAGTGCGCGGCGCACGCCCTCCAGGTGCGCGAGCCCTACGGCGTGTGGGGCGGGCTCACCGAGGACGAGCGCGAGGAACTGCTGGGCCGGGCCCGCAGCCGTCTCGCGACGACGCCCCACGACCGGCACGGCGACGCCTCCCCCCGGGCCGGCGGGACGGCCGCGCCC
>NZ_JASKYT010000400.1:0-5989 GCF_041028275.1 Streptomyces sp. PU-14G | reverse complement strand
GGGCGGGGCCGGGCGGCGTCGACGATCACCGAGCGAGCATAGCCGCGGGGCGGCAGCGCCTCGCGGCGACCGCCCACGGCGGCGCCTCGCCGCGGTCCCGGCGCAACACCGCGCCGGCGGGTCGCCGCGCCGGCGGGTCGGCGCGCCGACGCACCGACCCGCCGGCGGGCCGTTCCGTCACCCCGACGGCGCCCTGCCTGTGGCAACGGAGGGCAAAGCGGGGAGGGACGTCAGGTGCGCGAAGTCACCGACCCTCTGCTGAAGCTGGTGCGGCGCCCGCACCAGGAGCCCGTGGTCGCCCAGACGGCCAGGTCCACCATCGCCGCCGTGATCAGCTACGTCGTCGCCCTGCAGCTCAGCAGCGAACCGGCACCGCTGACGGCGCCGCTCACCGCGCTGCTGGTCACCCAGGTCACCCTCTTCACGACGCTGCGGACCGGCGTCCGCCGCGTCAATGCCGTGGTCGCGGGCGTGCTGCTCTCCAGCGGCTTCAGCGCTCTGGTCGGGCTGACCTGGTGGAGCCTGGGCGTGGTCATCCTCGCCGCCCTGATCGTCGGCCGGTTCGTCAAGGCCGGCGAGTTCGTGCCCGAGACCGCGATCAGCGCCATGCTGGTGCTGGGCGTGACACAGAGCCAGGTCGCCTCGATGGCCTGGGACCGGGTGCTGGAAACGCTGATCGGCGCCATCGTCGGACTGGCTTTCAACGTGCTGTTCGTGCCGCCCGTGTGGGTGCAGCCGGCCGGAGACGCCGTCCTCGACCTCGCGGGCCGCATGCGGAACCTGCTGGCCGGACTCGGTGACGACGTCCGCGGCCACACACCCGTCAGCCGGGCCGCCGACCGGCTGCACCAGGCGCGGCGACTCGACCACGACATCGTCGAGGTCGACGTCGAGCTGCGGCGCGCCGAGGACAGCCTCCGGCTCAACCCGCGCGTACGGGAGGGGCTGCTCTCCCGCGTCGTGATGCGCACCGGACTCGACACCCTGGAGATCTGCGCCGTCGTGCTGCGCACCACCTGCCGCACCGTCACCGACCTGGCCAAGAAACGCACCACCGAGCCCCTGTTCCGCGACGACATCGCCGAGGGCATGCACGAGCTGTTCGTCGAGATGGCCCGCGCGGTCGAGGCGTTCGCGGAGCTGATCACCACGCCCGTCAGCTCCAACGCGGAGGAGGCCGAGGCACAGCTCGTGCGCTCCCTGGAAGCCAGCCGCACCCGCCGCGACACCGTCGCCTTCCAGCTCCTGGACACTGTCCGCGCCCATCCGCGCCAGTGGCAGCTGCACGGTGCGCTGCTCGCCGAGGCCGACCGCATCCTCGACGAGCTGGACGTCGAGAAGCGGTCCGAACGCCTGTGGGAGGAGCTCGACCGCCAGTCCCGCGAGAAGCGCGAGAAGAACCGCCTCCTGCGAGGTCTGCGCCAGTTGCGCCGCCGCGAGCGCTCCCGCCAGAAGGAGCGGGAGGAGGAACGCGAGCTGGAGTGGGAGGAGGAACAGGGGGGAGAACGGTGAGGGGGACGGTGAGCGGGCGCCGACGTCAGCTCTTGCCGGGGTTCCGCTCCGGCGCGTACCGGGGCAGCCCGTCCGTCGCCAGCTCCGTGCGCAGTTCCTCCAGGTCCAGCCGGACGTGCTCGCCGTATACGCCGTGCAGCGTGCCCTGGTACGTGCCTTCCTTCGGCACCGTGTGCAGCGTCCAGCGTCCCTGCCGCGGGTCGATCACCAGATAGGCGGGCACGTTCGCCTCCGCGTACCAGCCGACCATGTCCCGCGTGTCCTTGGTGGCGCTGCCCCGGGAGACCACCTCGACGGCCAGCACCACGCTCCCCGGCTCCGCCAGCCAGTCGTCGGAGTCACCGAAGGCGGCGTCGCAGACCAGGAGGTCGGGCGTCGCGTAGTCGTTCGGGTCGTGTGGGAGAGCCACGGAGGCGAGCTGGAAGGCGTCCAGATCCTTGGGCAGGATCGGGAGCAGCTGCCGTTCGACCACATTGACCACCTTCGCGTGCTTGCCACGCGGGGTGGGAGGCATCATGAGAACCCCTCGGATGATCTCGGCGCGCAGGCCCGTGGCCTCCTCCGCCGCCTCTGCCGCGCGGCGCAGCCGAGTCATTCCTGGCTCCGGGACAGTCATGGTCGTGAGTCCTCCTACCGCCCCGCGTGTCGCGAACCTACGGGGCACGACGCGGGAGCGGTGTCTTAGAGCGCTCTTTTCACACTAACCGGTGATCAGGCTCCCGGCACCGTCGTCAGGAACTCCCCCACCCAGGCCAGCAGTTCGCGGCCCGTCAGGGGCTTGCCGCCGATACCGCCCGGCTTGGGGCGGGGCACCAGGACCTGGTGGGCGGCCGACTTGATCACCGAGCCCGGGTAGACCCGCTTGAGCCGCAGCTCCTGGGACTCGCGCAGCTCGACGGGGCTGAAGCGGATGTTGTTGCCCTGGAGGGTGATGTCGGTGACGCCGACCGTGCGGGCCAGCATCCGCAGGCCGGCGACCAGCAGCAGGTTCTCCACCGGCTCCGGCAGCGGCCCGTACCGGTCGGCCAGCTCCTCGCGCACCGAGGTGATGTCCTCCTCCGTGGTGGCGGAGGCGATCGACCGGTACGCCTGGAGCCGCAACCGCTCGCCCGGCGCGTAGTCGTGCGGGACGTGCGCGTCGACCGGCAGCTCGATCTTGACCTCCGGCGGGGCCTCCTCCACCGGACCCGCCTCACCCGACTCCAGCGCGGCCCGGAAGTCGGCCACCGCCTCGCCGACCATCCGCACGTACAGGTCGAAGCCGACGCCCGCGATGTGCCCGGACTGCTCGCCGCCGAGCAGGTTGCCCGCGCCGCGGATCTCCAGGTCCTTCATCGCCACGTACATGCCGGCACCCATCTCGGTGTGCTGGGCGATGGTGGCCAGCCGCTCGTGCGCCGTCTCCGTCAGCGGCTTCTCCGGCGGATAGAGGAAGTAGGCGTAGCCGCGGTCCCGGCCGCGGCCCACCCGGCCGCGCAACTGGTGGAGCTGGCTGAGGCCGAAGTTGTCGCCGCGCTCGACGATGAGGGTGTTCGCGTTGGAGATGTCGATGCCGTTCTCCACGATCGTCGTGGCCACCAGCACGTCCGACTTCTTCTCCCAGAAGTCGACCACCACCTGCTCCAGCGCCTGCTCCGACATCTGCCCGTGCGCGGTGGCGATCCGCGCCTCCGGCACGATCTGCCGCAGCCGCGCCGCCGCACGGTCGATGGACTCCACCCGGTTGTGGATGTAGAAGACCTGCCCCTCGCGCAGCAGCTCGCGCCGGATCGCCGCGCCGATCTGCTTCTCCTCGAACGGGCCGACGAAGGTGAGCACCGGGTGCCGCTCCTCCGGCGGCGTAGTGATCGTCGACATCTCGCGGATACCGGTCACCGCCATCTCCAGCGTCCGGGGGATCGGCGTCGCCGACATCGTCAGCACGTCCACGTTGGCCCGCAGCTTCTTCAGCTGCTCCTTGTGCTCGACACCGAAGCGCTGCTCCTCGTCGACGATGACCAGGCCCAGCTCCTTGAACTTCGTCTCCGACGAGAACAGCCGGTGCGTGCCGATGACGATGTCCACCGTGCCCTCGCGCAGCCCGTCCAGCGTCGCCCGCGCCTCGGTGTCCGTCTGGAACCGCGACAGCGCCCGCACGTTGACGGGGAACTGGCCGTACCGCTCGGAGAACGTGGAGAAGTGCTGCTGCACCAGCAGCGTCGTCGGGACGAGGACAGCGACCTGCTTGCCGTCCTGCACCGCCTTGAACGCGGCCCGCACCGCGATCTCCGTCTTGCCGTAGCCGACGTCACCGCAGATCAGCCGGTCCATCGGGACCGACTTCTCCATGTCCTCCTTGACCTCGCCGATCGTGGTGAGCTGATCGGGCGTCTCGGCGTACGGGAACGCGTCCTCCAGCTCCCGCTGCCAGGGGGTGTCCGCGCCGAACGCGTGCCCCGGCGCGGCCATCCGGGCGCTGTAGAGCTTGATCAGGTCCGCGGCGATCTCCTTGACCGCCTTCTTCGCCCGCGCCTTCGTCTTCGTCCAGTCCGCGCCGCCCAGCCGGTGCAGCGTGGGCTGCTCGCCGCCGACGTACTTGGTGATCTGCTCCAACTGGTCCGTCGGCACGAACAGCCGGTCGCCCGGCTGCCCGCGCTTCGCCGGCGCGTACTCCACCAGCAGATACTCGCGGGTCGCGCCCTGCACCGTACGCTGCACCATCTCGATGTAGCGGCCCACACCGTGCTGCTCGTGCACGATGAAGTCACCCGGCTGCAGCGTCAGCGGATCGATCTGCTTGCGGCGCCGCGCCGGCATCCGCGTGCCGTCCTTGCCCGCCGCCTTCTGGCCCGACAGATCCGTCTCCGTCAGCACCGCCAGCTTCAGCCCCGGCGCGAGAAACCCGTTGTCCAGGGAGCCGCAGGCCACATGCACCAGGCGCGGGTCGAGCGCCAGCTCGGAGCCCTCCAACCGCGCCGGCACGCCCTCACCGCCCAGCACCTCCACCGTGCGGGACGCCGGACCGTGCCCCTCGGTGACGTACACACAACGCCACCCCTGGGCCAGCCAGCCCTTGGTGTCCGCCAGCGCGCGCGCCGTGTCCCCCCGGTACGTCTCCGGCGCCTGCAGGCCCAGCCTGAGCGTGTCCCCGTCCCCGTCCCCATCCCCTTCCCCGTCCTCCGCCGCCTCGACGTCGGCGGTGAACTGGCTGACCGACCACCACATCATGCCCAGCTCGCGCGCGTGCTCCCGCACCTCGGCGATACCGCGCAGCGAAGCGGCGCCCACATCGATCGGGGCCGCACCGCCCTGGCCGTCGCCGCTGCCGGCCGCCGCCCACGACGCCTGCAGGAACTCCTGGCTCGTCGCCACCAGGTCCGCGGCCCGCGTCCGCACCCGCTCCGGATCGCACACCACCGTCATGCTGCCCGCGGGCAACACGTCCAGCAGCAGCTCCATGTCGTCCACCAGCACCGGCGCGAGGGACTCCATGCCCTCCACCGCGATCCCCTCGGCGATCTTGCCGAGCAGCTCGTGCAGCTCCGGATGGAGCTCCATCAGCTCCGCGGCGCGCCGGCGCACCTCGGGCGTCAGCAGCAGCTCCCGGCACGGCGGCGCCCACAGCCCGTGCTCGGCGACCTCCAAGGAGCGCTGGTCGGCGACCTTGAACCAGCGGATCTCCTCCACCTCGTCGCCCCAGAACTCCACCCGGACCGGGTGCTCCTCGGTCGGCGGGAACACGTCCAGGATGCCGCCGCGCACGGCGAAGTCGCCGCGCTTCTCCACCAGCTCCACCCGCGCGTACGCCGCCGCGGACAGCGCGTCCACGACCTCTTCCAGATCGGTGGTCTGCCCCTGCTTGAGGGCGACGGGAACCAGGTCCCCCAACCCCTTGACCTGCGGCTGGAGCACCGAGCGGATGGGCGCGACGACGACGGAGACCGGCCCGGTGGCCGGATCGTCCACATCCGGGTGCGCCAGCCGGCGCAGCACCGCGAGCCTGCGGCCCACCGTGTCCGAGCGGGGGCTCAGCCGCTCGTGCGGCAGCGTCTCCCACGACGGGAACTCGACGATGCCCTCCTGGGGCAGCAGCGAGCGCAGCGCCCCCGCCAGATCCTCCGCCTCCCGGCCCGTGGCCGTCACCGCCAGCACCGGACGCTGCGCGGAGCGTGCCAGCGCGGCGACGGCGAACGGGCGGGCCGCGGCGGGGCCCACCATGTCGACATGGTGGCGGTTGCCGTCCGCCGCGGCCCTGACCGCCTCCTCAAGCGCGGGGTCCTCGGTGACGGCGTCGAGCAGACCGTGCAGGCTCATGGGCTTCGCTTTCGGCTTTCCGTCCGGTGGCGGGGGGCGTGCGGGGGCGTACCGCGGGCACGCCAAAGGGCCCGACACAACCTGTTCGGGCCCTTCCAGACTACGCCGCCCGGCCGACACCCTCCCCTCGTCCGCCGCGGGCCCGGCTCCGCTGGGGGGCGCGCCGGGGGGGGCGCCCCCCAGC
>NZ_JASKYT010000040.1:0-32038 GCF_041028275.1 Streptomyces sp. PU-14G | reverse complement strand
GCGCGGCCCGGGGCGGGGCGGGCTGTCGCCGCGCTACCGGGGAATCCGGCCGCGGGCGTCCTTCTTGCGGCTGCCCTTCTTCTCCTCCGCGAGCAGGGGCGCCAGCAGGTCGCCGTGTTCCTCGATGCGGGCGGGGAGGTCGGAGGTGAGGAAGACGAGGTCGTCCGGCTTCCTGGCAGCGGCGAGTTCGTCCCAGGTCAGCGGCGTGGAGACGGTAGGCCGGTCCTTGGCGCGGAGGGTGTAGGGCGCGGCGGTGGTCTTGGCCTGGTTGTTCTGGGACCAGTCCACGAAGACCTTGCCGCCGCGCAGGTTCTTGGCCATTTTGCTGACCGCCTGCTCTGGCATGTCCGCCTCGGCCTCCTGTGCGAGCTTCTTCGCGTACGCCGACACCTGGTCGGACGGTGTGCGCTCGAGGGGGGCGATCAGGTGCAGGCCCTTCGATCCCGTGGTCTTGGGCAGCAGGGTGATGCCGTCGTCGGCGGCGCGTGCGCGCAGCCAGTCGGCGAGGGTGCGGCAGTCCAGGATGTCGGCGCCCTCGCCGGGGTCGAGGTCGAAGACGAGGCGGTCGGCCTTGGCCTGGTGGTCGGACTGCCACTGCGGGGTGTGCAGTTCCAGTGCGGCCAGGTTCGCGGCCCACACCAGCGTCGCCTCGTTCTGGATGAGGACCTGGTGCAGCGGTTCCCTGCTGACGACGTTGATCTTGCGGGTCGTCACCCAGCTGGGCGTGCCCGGGGGGACGTGCTTGGTGAAGAACTTCTCACCCTCCACGCCGTCCGGGTAGCGCAGGAAGGAGAGGGGGCGTCCGTCGAGGTGAGGCAGGACGGCGTCGGCGATCGAGGCGTAGTAGTGGATCGCCTCTCCCTTGGTGAAACCCGTCGCCGGATAGAGCACCTTGTCGAGGTTGCTGAGGGCCAGCCGGTGGCCCCCGATCTCCGTGTGCGGCATAACCTGAGAGTCCCATAGAAGGGACAAAGTATGCGTTCAATCTGGAAAGGGACCGTCTCCTTCGGGCTGGTCTCGATCCCGATCAAGGTGGTGTCCGCCACCGAGAACCACAGCGTCTCCTTCCACCAGGTGCACACGGACGACGGGGGCCGCATCCGCTACCGCAAGGTGTGCGAGCTGGACGAGCAGGAGGTCCCGCGCGAGGAGATCGGCCGCGGTTTCGAGACGGAGGAGGGCCGCACCATCCTCCTCACCGACGACGACATGGCGGCGCTTCCCCTCCCCACCGCGAAGACGGTGGAGATCCTCGGCTTCGTCCCCGCCGAGGACATCGACCCCATCCAGCTCGATCGCTCCTACTTCCTGGCCGCGGACGGCCAGCGCGCCGACAAGCCGTACGTGCTGCTGCGTGAGGCCCTCAAGAGATCGGGCAAGGTCGCCGTGGCCAAGCTGGCGCTGCGGGCGCGCGAGAGCCTGGGAATGCTGCGGGTGTACGAGGATGCGCTGGCGCTGCACACGATGCTGTGGCCGGACGAGATCCGGTCGGCCAGTGGTGTGGCGCCCGAGGGGCAGGTCGCCGTCCGGGACCAGGAGCTGGATCTGGCGGACACCCTGATGGAGACGCTGGGCGAGCTCGACTGGAGCGATCTGCGGGACGAGTACCGGGAGGCGCTGGAGGAGCTCGTACGGGCCAAGGCCGAGGGGGTCGAGCCGCCGCCCGACGAGTTGCGCCGCAGGACGGAGGCCGGCGGCGGCAAGCTCGTGGACCTGATGTCCGTGCTGGAGCGCAGTGTGCAGGAGGCACGCGGCGGGCGGGAGGCGGGAGAGGGCGGCGAGGCGACGGTCCACGAGCTGGCGGAGCGCCGTGCGGGTGAGCGCCCGGCCAAGAAGGCGGCCTCGAAGAAGAGCGCGGCGAAGCAGGGCGCGGCGAAGAAGACGGCCTCGCAGAAGTCCGCCTCGGGCAAGTCCGCGGCGAAGAAGACGGCGGCCGGGACGAAGGCGGGGGCCACCAAGAAGTCCGCCGCGAAGCAGCAGCCCGCCGCGAAGAGCGCGAAGTCCGCCACGAAGAAGTCCGCCACGAAGGACTCCGCCGCGAAGAAGACGGCGGCCAAGAAGGCCGGCCGCCCCCGCAAGACCGCCTGAACGGCGGACGGTGGACGGCGGGCGGAGGACATGGCGATGCGCCGCCGAAGGGCGGGCGGTTACCCGTGCGGCTCCGGTCTGCGCCCCTCCGGCAGGAACAGGGCCGAGTTCACGTAGCGGCGGTGCGGTGCCACCCTCAGACGGTCCGCTACCGGCTGCGGCAGATCCGCGAACTGTGGGGCGACGACATCGACGACCCCGACAGCCGCTTCGAGCTCGAACTGGTGCTCCGTTCGATGCGGCTGCGCGGCGAACTGGGAGCGCCCTGAGGGGTGCTGGGCCTCGAAGAAACGCCCTGAGGGGTGACGTCCGTACGCTGCGCGAGCTGCCGCCTGACGCCCCGGGAGGAGCGGATCCGCGCCTACGCCCGCGCCGCCGCCCTCAGCGCTCCTCCTCCGTCGGCGCGGAGACGAGGCGCTCGGCGGTCGCGAGATTGCGGCGCCCTAGATCGAGCAGCGGCTCGGTGAGGTGATCGACGCGGGACCAACGCCTGAGTCACATACGACATGGGGTGGACCGGGAGACACCTCCGGGCCCACCCCATGCGCAGTCAAAGGGTGGCGTACGTCCGCGCGTGCTCCGCGAACGAACGGGGCGGGCGGCCCGTGACGCGGGCGACGGCGTCGGTGACCCGGTCCTCCACGCCTTCGGCGATCCGCTGGTCCAGGTCCGCGAGGAAGGCCGCCCAGGCGTCGGGCATCTCCCGCGCGTAGCGCTCCCGCAGCTCCCGCCCGGAGACGGGGCGGTGGCGCACCTCGCGGCCGGTGACCTCGGAGACGGTGCGGGCGATGTCGTCGTACGACAGGGCCTCGGGTCCGGTGAGGATCCAGTCGGTGTTCGGGGGCTCGGGGTCGGCCAGGGCGCGGGCCGCGACGGCCGCGATGTCGTCGGCGTCGATGAAGCCGATCCGGCCGTTGCCGGTGGCCGTGACAATCGCCCCCTCATCGCGGATGCCCTCGGCGTGCGGGTGTTGCCCGGTGAGGTTCTGCATGAACCAGGAGGGGCGCAGCACCGCCCATTCCCCGAACACCCCGGGCAGCGCCTCGTGGACGGGGCCCGTGGCGGGACCGCCGGACTCGACCAGGGAGGAGCTGAGCAGCACGGCCCGGCGCACGCCCGCGCGCCGGGCGCGGTCGAGGAAGGGCAGCATCACCTCGCCGGGGTCGCTCGCGCCGACGGGCGGAACGAGATAGACGGCCTCGGTGCCGTCGAGCGCGGCGTCGTGGGTGGCGGGGTCGTACCAGTCGAAGGCGACCGGCTCGGCGCCGCCGACGGGCCGGGCCGCGCGGCTCGCGGCCCGTACGGGGCGGCCGGCCCGTGCCAGCGCGGCGACGACCCGGCTGCCGGTGGTGCCCGTCGCGCCGGTCACCAGGACGGTCCCGTTCTCAGGCACTGGCGCGGTCCCAGCCCTGGCGCATCGACGCCGGCGCGTCGAGCGGGTTCCAGTAGTCGCGGTAGCGGGTGATAAGGCCGTTCTCGACGGTGAGGATCACGACGTACGACATCGCGAACGGCTCGTCCGTGGCGACGGCGCGCCCGGCGGAGCCGAACTCGACGACGACCGTACGGGGGTCGCCCGTCGTGTGGATCACGAGGTCCGTCAGCTCGCGCACCTCCATGTGCTCCGGGAAGGGCCGCATATAGGCGGCAATGGCCGCCCTGCCCTCCACGCGGCGCGGGGCGCCCTCGGGTGCGTACGGGAACTCCATGACCGCGTCCTGGGCGAACAGTCCCGCCCATGCCTCGAAGTCGTTCTTCACCAGCAGGCTCATCCCGTTCCTGAAAACCTGCTCGGGGGTGGCGGCGTCTGCCATCTCCGGCTCCTTCGCCTACGATTTCACGTACGATACGGACCGGCGGTCCGTTACAGCTTCGACTATACGGACCGCCGGTCCGGATGGCAAGTCGCGACAAGAGGACGAGAGGAGCGTTCGACATGCGCGAGCCCCGTACGCGCGCCGACGCCGTACGCAACCGGGAGGCCGTACTCGACGCGGCAGAGGCGCTCTTCGAGCGCGAGGGCCCCGCCGAAGTGAGCATGAACTCCGTCGCGGCGGCGGCCGGCGTCGGCAAAGGCACCGTGTTCCGCGCGTTCACCGACCGCGCCGGACTCCTCCAGGCGCTCGCCGAGCGGCGCACGGCCCCGTTGCGCGAGGCCATCGCCGAGGGGGCGCCGCCGCTCGGGCCCGGCACACCGCCGCGCGAGCGGATCCCCGCCGTGCTGGACGCGGTGGCAGGCGCGAAGCTCGACAACCGGGCGCTCTACCTCGCCCTGGAGGAGACGGGCTCTTCGAGCCCGTACCAGGCCCCGTCGTACGCCTGGATGCACGCGACACTGCGCGACGGTCTTGAGCAACTGACCGGGACGGGGCGCGCGAGCTATCTCGCGCATGTGCTGCTGGCCGCCGTACGGGCCGACCTGATCACGCAGTTGGCGGGAGAGGAGGGGCTTACCGCCGAGGAGATTCGCGAGCGGCTCGGGGCGTACGTCGCATCGGTGCTGCCTTAGGGGCCACCCCTCACAAGGTCATCGCGGCCGAGCCCGGCCTGGTCCTCGCCGGCGAAGTCGAGGCCGCCGCTCCCCCCCCCCGGCGGACGCTCCTTGCAGTACCCCGGGTTCGGGCCCAGACGGAAACCGCCGGGGAGCGGCGCTGATGACCGTCGCGCGGATATCGGGCGCCACGTCGGGCGCTTGAGGGCCGCCCACGGCGCGTTTCGCTGCTCGCGCTTGCGCATGGGCATGCGCATGCGCATGCCCAGGGGCTTCTCCCGCATCTTGCCGATACCGCCCGCCCTGCGCGGTCTGCTTGATCGCAGTCAGCAGCGCCACGGCGCTAGGGTCGCGCTGTTTCACCGTCGACGTGTCCATGTAGGCGTCCCGCAGCCGGTTGTGCCACAGGTCGAGGTACCCGCCGCAGTCGGGGCGGAGGTACGCCTCGGTCGGCCGGACCTCGATGCCCAGTTCTTGCGCGTAGGCGAGGGTCGGAGTCGAGTACCAGGCGGGCCCGGACGGCGCCTCGCCGGTCGGAGTGAACGGGGAGGGAAGGCGCGGGTCGAGGTCGATCCACTCCTTCGTGCGGAGATCCTTCGTGCGGAGATCCTTCGTGCGCAGGGGCACGCCGGACAGGTCGACCAGCCACGTACCCGGAAGCTTCTTATCGAAGGCCGGGCCGTCGGTGTGCACCCACGGCCACGGCCCACAGCCCACGGCCCACGGCCCACGGCCCACAGTGAGCCGGTTCGCCGCCGCCAGAAACGCGACGTTGATATCCAGGCCGACGACGTACGGGGCGGCGCGCTCCTCCTCGGTCGGCGCCCGGCGCCACGCGAGGGCCTCCTCCATCAGGCTGAGAGGTGACGTGTCGCGGAGGAACGCCCCGAGGGCTGACGCGGATCCGGAGGAACGCCCCGCGGGGGCCTGACCGGATGAACGGGGCGAGCCGGCTCGGTAGACAGGCGATCTAGCGGTCGGTCGGGAGCATCCCGTCGCGCGGCGGCTCCCCGCCGGCTTCTTCTCCCAGCATGCGTCGCAGCAGGTCGCGCAAGAGGGTCCGCTCGACCGGCGTGAGCCCCTTGAGCGGCTCCCCCGCGAAGCCGAGCTCGCCACGCAGCCGGGCGGCCGTGGCCAGGCCCTCCTCGGTGGCGGCGGCCAGCTTGATCCGGCGGTCGGCGGGGTCCGGCCTGCGCTCGACCAGGCCGCGCGTCTGAAGACGGTCGACTATGCCGGTGACGTTGGACGGCTCGCACTTCAGCTGCCGGGCGAGCCGCCGCATGGGCGTGGCCCCGCGGGCCAGCAGGGTGAGCACCCGGGCCTGTGCGCCGGTCAGCGCGTGCGCGGAGGCGGCCAGCTCGTACTCCTCGTGGTAGCGCGTCACGACCGTGCCGATCAGCCCGGCCACTTCGACGTCGAGCGCGTCCTCGGCCGTTTCGGTGCTCCGCACGTCCGGGGTAGGAGTGTCCGCTGCCATACGACCAGCCTAACGCATTGCTTGACAACCTGAAATATTCAGGAGCATGGTTGTTTCAGGACCTGAAACAACGAGGAAGGGCGCCACCGTGACCCCATCCGCTTCCCCCCACTCCGGCACCGGCCCGCTCCCGAAGACCGGTCGTGCCTGGCACCTGACGGCGCGCCCGCAGGGCTGGCCCACCCCGGACGACTTCGCCCTGCGGGAGGAGCCGGTCGCCGAGCCCGCCGAAGGGCAGATCGTGGTCCGCAACCTCCACCTGTCCGTCGACCCGTACATGCGCGGCCGGATGAGCGAGGCCAAGTCCTACGTCGCGCCGTACAAGCTGAACGAGCCGATGTACGGCGGCGCGGTCGGTGTCGTCCTCGCCTCCCGCGCAGACGGCTTCGCGCCGGGTGAGCACGTGCTGCACGACCTGGGCTGGCGCGAGTACGCCACGCTCGCCGCCCAGCGCGCCACCAAGGTGGACCCGGAGGCCGCGCCGTTGACGACGTACCTGGGCGTGCTGGGTATGCCAGGGCTGACCGCGTACGCGGGTCTGGTCCGGGTGGCCGGCTTCCAGCCGGGCGACGCGGTCTTCGTCTCCGGTGCCGCCGGGGCGGTCGGCAGCGAGGTGGGCCAGATCGCCAAACTCAAGGGCGCCTCCCGGGTGATCGGCTCCGCCGGCTCGGACGAGAAGGCCGAAGTCCTCACGGGGGAGTACGGCTTCGACGCGGCGATCAACTACAAGAAGGCCCCGGTCGCCGAGCAGTTGAAGGAAGCGGCCCCCGACGGCATCGACGTCTACTTCGACAACGTCGGCGGTGAGCACCTGGAGGCCGCCATCGGAGCCCTCAACCTCCACGGCCGGATCGCCGTGTGCGGCATGATCTCCCAGTACAACGCCACCGAGCCGACCCCGGCCCCGCGCAACCTGGCTCAGATCATCGCCAAGCGGTTCCGGATGGAGGGTCTCCTGGTCATGGACCACCAGGACCTCCAGCCGCAGTTCGTGCAGGAGGTCTCCGCCTGGGTGCGCTCGGGCGAACTGAAGTACCGCGAGACGGTGGTCGAGGGCGTGGAGAACACCCTGGACGCCTTTCTCGGCCTGCTGCGCGGCGAGAACATCGGCAAGATGATCGTCACCCTCGGCGACTGAGCCGCGGGACGAAAGGGCCTGGCTGCCCCACCGGTGGACACAGCGCATACGCTGGTCGTCGCACCGGTGGGGACAGGGGCGCGAGTTCCCCCGGCTGTGCCACCAACAGGAGGACATACATGGCAATCCAGCCCATCGACGTCAAGTACACCGCCGTCGCCACCGCGGAGAACGGCCGTGACGGCCGCGTCGCCAGCGACGACGGTCAGCTCGATGTCGTCGTCAACCCGCCCAAGGCGATGGGCGGCAGCGGCGCGGGCACCAACCCCGAGCAGCTCTTCGCGGCGGGCTACAGCGCCTGCTTCCAGGGGGCGCTCGGCGTGGTGGCCCGCAAGGAGGGTGCCGACATAGCCGGTTCGACCGTCACGGCCGAGGTCGGTATCGGCAACACCCCCGAGGGCGGCTTCGGTCTCACCGTCGCGCTCAAGGCCACCATCCCGAACGTGGACGAGGCCACTGCCAAGGACCTGCTGGACAAGGCCCACCAGGTGTGCCCGTACTCCAACGCGACCCGCGGCAACATCGAGGTCACGCTGCACGTCGGCTGAGCCCCGGCTCGTCCGGCTCGTCCGGCTCCGGAACGGGGACGCCGCAGCGTGGGTGGTGTCCCCTGCCCGGATGTCGTCGCTCGTGAGCAGCGCCCCACCGGTGTCAGCCGGTGGGGCGCACCCGTCTCAGCCGGTGGGGCGCTTCTCGGTGATCTCCTCGTAGGCGAGCTCGGCGAGGCTGCGCTGGCCCGCCTTGCTGGGGTGGAACCAGTCCCAGCTGCTCAGTTCGGCGGGGGTGAAGCGGTAGTCGAAGACGGCGCCGTTGTCGTAGCGGCAGCGCAGGTCCTTCGCGCACTCCTGCTTGAGGACGGCGTTGTAGGCGACGACCCGGTCGTGGACCTGCTGCCTTCGCTGCTTGTCCGCCGCGTCCATCGACTGCGGATCCTTGAGCATCGACTGGCAGATGCCGAGCCCCCACACCCGCTGGCCTATGGGGTTGGTGCGGCCCTGCTGCCAGAGCCGCTTGAGGTCGGGGACGCTGGAGACGTAGACCTGGGTGCGGGGCGAGGCGGAGCGCAGGACGCGCAGGGACTCCTGGAAGTCGGCGCGGAAGTCCGCCACGCCGGTCATCTGTTCCACCGTGGGGCGGCAGGCGTCGTTGGCGCCGCTCATCACGGTCACCATGTCGGGCTCCTTCGCGGCGGCCTTGCGCATCTGCTGCGGGAGGTCGGCGACGACGGCGCCGCTGACGGCGAAGTTCCAGCTCTTGCCCTTCGGATCGCTCAGCAGCCGACGGGCGAGGCTGTTGACGTCGTCCGCCGTTCCGGTGGCCCAGGAGACGCGGGTGCAGTCGGAGAGCAGCGAGCAGGCGTCGAAACCGCGGGTGATGGAGTCGCCCACGGCCGCCAGCGATGCGGGCGAGCGGTCCCAGACGCGACGCGGGCTGGGCTCGGCATGGGGGCGCGCGGAGCCGTCGGCGCGCTGTGCGCCGTCCCGGTCGCCCCCGTCCGGCGCGCCGCCGCAGGCCACGGCGAGCACCAGCCCGGCGACGGTGACGAGGACGAAAGCGCAGATGGCAGCCGCGCGGGAGCGCCGTGAGCGGGGAAGCCGGGGTCGGCTGGGGCGCGCGTTCGCCGCCTCGTGGCTGTCCGGCATGCGACCCCCTGTTTCGCTGGTGCCCTACCGACGGTACGTCACCTACCGTGCGCCGCCGCGCGGTAGCTTGTTCCGCAGACCGGTGCAGCCGGTGCGACCGCGGGCACAGCGACGAAATAAATATTACCTCGCGTCACAACCTGTCCCTTTCGGGGAGAATTGGGCGCAGTGGTGTTTACTATTCGTAACCTCGGGAGCTGGTAGGGAAGTGACCGGTGGTGCAAAATGTCAGGCGCTCGTCCGGCGCGTGACCGAGAGATGATCGAGGCCGCCCGGTGGCGACCTTCGCAGCGCACTGGAGGTCCCGGTGACGACACGTGGAGTTCTGTACGTCCACTCGGCGCCCCGCGCCCTGTGCCCGCACGTCGAGTGGGCCGTCGCGGGCGTCCTGGGCGCCCGCGTCAATCTCGACTGGATCAGACAGCCGGCCTCGCCCGGCACCTGGCGTGCGGAGTTCTCCTGGCAGGGCGATCCCGGCACCGCCTCCAAGCTGGCCTCCGCGCTGCGCGGCTGGCACCTCCTGCGCTTCGAGGTGACCTCCGAGCCGTGCGCCACGGCGGAGGGCGAGCGCTACAGCTCCACCCCGGGCCTCGGCATCTTCCACGCCGTCACCGGCATGCACGGTGACATCCTCATCCCCGAGGACCGGCTGCGCGCCGCCGTCGCCCGCGCCGGACGCGGCGAGAGCGACCTGGAGGCGGAGATCGCCAAGCTGTTGGGCAAGCCCTGGGACGACGAGTTGGAACCGTTCCGTTACGCCGGCGAGGGCGCCCCGGTCCGCTGGCTGCACCAGGTCGTCTGACCCCCGGCCCCCTCCGCCGGTCACTCCGCGGCCCGGCCCACTGTGCGGGACTGGCTGCGGCCCGGCCCGCACGGGTGTGTCCAGGGGCTGCCGACCCGCACGGGCGCGTCCGGGAGCTGCCGGCCCGGGCGGCGAAGCGGCCGTTCCTGGACGCGTGCCGCTGGGGCCGGAGCGCGCTTCAGCCCCTACGGTTCCCGCATGGCTGACGAAACTTCCCCTGTGTCCTCGGTCGCGGTGCTCGGTACCGGCATCATGGGCGCCGCCATGGCCCGCAACCTGGCCGCCGCCGGGCTTCAGGTCCGCGCCTGGAACCGTACCCGGGAGCGGGCCGAGCCGCTGGCCGCCCACGGTGTCTCCGTCGCGGCCGAGGCGGCCGAGGCGGTACGCGGTGCCGATGCCGTCCTGACGGTCCTGACCGACGGTCCGGCCGTGCTGGAGGTCATGCGCGCCGCCGCCCTCGGGGCCGCCGGGGGAACGCCGTGGATCCAGGCCGGCACGGTCGGCCCGGACGGGCTGGTTCCGCTCGCCGGGTTCGCCGAGGAGCGGGGGCTGCGGCTGCTGGACGCGCCGGTGCTCGGCACCAGGGAGCCCGCCGAGGCGGGGCAGTTGACCGTGCTGGTATCCGGTCCTTCGGACCTGCGGGAGCGGGTCGCGCCGGTCCTGGACGCGATCGGTGCCCGTACCCGGTGGCTGGGGGAGGAGCCGGGTGCGGCCAGCAGGCTGAAGCTGGTGCTCAACAACTGGGTTCTCACCCTCATCAACGGCACGGCCGAGACACTGGCGCTCGCCGAGGGGCTGGGCGTGGACCCGCGCGACGTGCTCGGTGCGGTGGCGGGCGGCCCGCTGGACGTCCCGTACCTGCATGCGAAGGCCAGGCTGATCCTGGAGGGCGCCTATGAGGCGAGTTTCCCGCTCTCGGGGGCCCGCAAGGACGCCGACCTGATCTCCCGTGCCGCCCGGCAGGCGGGCGTGCGGCTGGACGCGACGCCGGCGCTCGCGGAGCGGCTGCGCCGGGCGGAGGCACAGGGGCACGGCGCCGACGACGCGGCTGCCTCGTTCTTCGCGTCCTTCACCTCCTCCGATCACGGCAGGGGCGACGCCCGCGGCGCGTCCTGAACGTGACACGGGTGGGGGCGGCCCCCTGAGGAGACCGCCCCCACCCGCTGTACGAGGTGTGTCAGACCGTGCGGAAGGCCAGCACCACGTTGTGGCCGCCGAAGCCGAAGGAGTTGTTCAGCGCGGCGATCCGGCCGCTGGCCGGCAGCTCGCGCGCGGTGTCGCGGACGATGTCGCCGTCGGCCTCCGGGTCCAGGTTCTTGATGTTGATCGTGGGCGGGGCCGTGCGGTGGTGCAGCGCCAGCAGCGTGGCCACCGTCTCGACACCGCCCGCGCCGCCCAGCAGGTGGCCGGTCATCGACTTGGTCGCGGAGATGACCATGTGGTCCATGTCGTCCCCGAAGACCTTGCGCAGCGCCTTGAGCTCCGCCAGGTCACCCGCGGGGGTGGAGGTGGCGTGCGCGTTGATGTGCACGATCTCGGCCGGGTCGAGGTCGTTCCTGGAGATCAGGTTCTCCAGGGCGTGCGCGATGCCGTTGCCCGAGGGCTCCGGCTGCACGATGTCGTGGCTGTCGGCGGAGATGCCCTGGCCCACGGCCTCGACGTAGACCCTCGCGCCCCGGCGCCGCGCGTGCTCGGCCGACTCCAGGACGATCACGCCGGCGCCCTCGCCCAGCACGAACCCGTTGCGGTCCGTGTCGAAGGGGCGGGAGGCGCCCTGCGGGTCGTCGTTGCTCTTGGACATCGCCATCATGTTGGCGAACGCGGCGACCGGCAGCGGGTGTATGGCCGCCTCGGTGCCGCCTGCGACCACGATGTCGGCCCGGCCGCTGCGGATCATCTCGATCGCGTAGCCGACGGCCTCGGACCCCGAGGCGCAGGCGCTGACCGGCGTGTGGACACCGGCGCGCGCGTTCACCTCCAGGCCGACGTTGGCCGAGGGGCCGTTGGGCATCAGCATCGGCACGGTGTGCGGGGAGACGCGGCGGACGCCCTTCTCCCTGAGCACGTCGTACTGGTCGAGCAGGGTGGTGACCCCGCCGATGCCGGACGCCACGACGGCTCCCAGCCGGTCCGGGTCCACGGCCGTCTCCTCGCCGGCGCGGGCGGTGAAGCCGGCGTCGGCCCACGCCTGGCGGGCGGCGATCAGCGCGAACTGCGCCGAGCGGTCCAGCCTCCGCGCCTGGGGGCGGGGAATGCTCTCCCCCGGCTCGACGGCGGCCCTGGCGGCGATCCGCACAGGCAGGTCGGCGGCCCACTCCTCCTCGAGGGGTGCGACACCGGACCGTCCGGCGACGAGTCCTTCCCAGGTCGATGCGCTGTCGCCACCCAGCGGTGTGGTTGCGCCGATACCGGTGACGACCACGGAAGTCTTGGTCGCGTTCACTGGATTTCTCTCCACGGTAGGGGTGACTCGTTTGAGCCACCCGGAGCCGGGTGGCGACAAACGCGTCAACGGTCTTCCCAGTACTGCTGCGCCGGTCAGCGCCCCCGCGCGGGCGGGCGCTGCCGCGTCAGTCAGTCCTGGTGCTTGAGGATGTAGTCGGTCGCGTCGCCGACGGTCTTGAGGTTCTTGACGTCGTCGTCCGGGATCTTCACGCCGAACTTCTCCTCGGCGGCCACGACCACCTCGACCATGGACAGCGAGTCCACGTCCAGGTCGTCGGTGAAGGACTTCTCCAGCTTGACGTCCTCGGCGGGGATACCGGCGATCTCGTTCACGATCTCGGCGAGGCCCGAGACGATGTCTTCCTGAGTGGCGGCCATTGCGGCGCTCCTTCGTATCTGCGGTGAGTCCGCAGCGCCCGACCCTGTCGTGCGGGGCTGCTCGGATTGTGACTAGGGGAGGGTAACGACCGTGGCTGCGTAGACGAGACCCGCCCCGAAGCCGATGACCAGTGCGGTGTCGCCGCTCTTGGCCTTCCCCGTCGCCAGCAGCCGCTCCATCGCCAGCGGGATGGAGGCAGCCGAGGTGTTGCCCGTGGTCTCCACGTCGCGGGCGACCGTGACGTGCTCGGGCAGCTTGAGAGTCTTGACCATCGAGTCGATGATCCGCATGTTCGCCTGGTGCGGAATGAAGACGTCGAGGTCTTCGGCCGCTATCCCGGCGGCGTCCAGTGCCTGCTGGGCGACCTTGGCCATCTCGAACACCGCCCAGCGGAAGACCGTCTGGCCCTCCTGGCGCAGCGCGGGGAACTTCAGTTCGCCGGTCTTCTCGTCGAGGGGCAGTTGGGAGACGTCACCGATCCGGTAGCCGTCCCAGGGCACGGTCTGCGAGATGACGTCCCGCTTGTCGCCCTCCGAGCCCCACACCGAGGGGCCGATGGCGGGCTCGTCGGAGGGGCCGACGATGACCGCGCCGGCGCCGTCCCCGAACAGGAACGCCGTGGAGCGGTCCGTCAGGTCCGTCAGGTCGGAGAGCCGCTCGGCGCCGACCACCAGCACGTACTCGGCGCTGCCCTCGACGATCAGGCCCTTGGCGAGGGTGAGGCCGTAGCCGAAGCCGGCGCAGCCGGCGTTGATGTCGAAGGCCGCGGCCTTGCCCGCCCCCATCCGGTCGGCGATCTCGGTGGCGATGGCGGGCGTCTGCTTGAAGTGCGAGACGGTCGAGATGATGACCGCCCCCACCTGCGCGGCCGAGATGCCGGCGGCTGCGACGGCCTTGCCCGCGGCCTCCAGCGTCATCTCGGCGACCGTCTCCTCCGGGCCCGCCCAGTGCCGGGTGGCGATGCCCGAACGGGAGCGGATCCACTCGTCGGAGGAGTCGATGTGCTTGAGGATTTCCTCGTTCGGTACGACGCGGGTCGGACGGTATCCGCCGACACCGAGGATGCGCGCGTAGGGGGAGCCCTGCGCGGGCTTGATCTTCGCGGTCATGCTCTCGGGACTCCTTGGTGTCAGGCTCGGATGTGCGCGGCGAGCAGTTCCCGCGCCGCGGCGAGGTCGTCGGGCGACTTGAGCGCCAGCCTCTCCACGTCCGGCAGGGCACGCTTGGCCAGTCCGGTGAGAGTGCCGCCGGGGCACAGCTCGATCAGCGCCGTGGCGCCCAGCTCCTGGAAGGTGTCCATGCACAGGTCCCAGCGCACCGGCGCCGAGACCTGCCGCACGAGCCGGTGCACGACCTCGGGCCCGCTGTCCACGACGCGGCCGTCGTAGTTGGACACGTAGCGGCTCAGCGGAGTGCCGGGCGTGATGTCGCCGACGGCCGCCTCCACGGCGGGCAGGGCGCTCGCCATGTGGTCGGTGTGGAAGGCGCCGGCGACCTGCAGCGGCCTGACCCGCGCCCGCTCCGGATTGTTCTCGGCCAGCGCGGCGAGTTGCTCGGCGGTGCCGGCGGCGACGATCTGGCCCGCGCCGTTCATGTTGGCGGGGGTCAGTCCGAGCTTGTCCAGGTGCGCGGTGACCGTCTCCGGGTCGCCGCCCAGTACGGCCGACATGCCGGTCTCGCTCACGGCTGCGGCCTCGGCCATCGCCGTACCGCGGGCGCGCACGACACGCAGCGCCTCGACGGGGGTGAGGACCCCGGCCAGCGCCGCGGCGGCCAGCTCGCCCACACTGTGCCCGGCGAACGCGCCGATGCCGGCGGCCTTGCCGGGCGCCTGCTCGGTGGGCTCGCCCTCCAGCAGTTCGTAGGCCGACAGCAGGGCCGTGGCGACCAGCAGCGGCTGGGCGACGGCCGTGTCGCGGATCGCGTCGGCGTCGGCCTCGGTGCCGTAGTGCACCAGGTCGAGATCGATGGCGGCGGACCACTGGGCGAGCCGGTCGGCGGCGCCGGGCAGTTCCAGCCAGGGGGTCAGCAGGCCAGGCTTCTGAGCACCTTGGCCGGGAGCGACGAGTACGAGCACTCTTTCACTCTCTCCTGTGGACAGGGGTCTCGACCGGTGGGGACCGAGACGAAGAACGGTGAGGGGTTTTGTGGACCCTCGACAAAACGTGCCCGCCAGCTTACGGCTGGCCACCGGCGTCGGCGAGACGCCCCAGGATCAGCGCGATACGCAGCGTGAAAGCGGAACGCACATCCGATGGCGACCAGCCGGTGACGTCCGTCACACGTCGTAGCCGGTAGCGGACGGTGTTGGGGTGCACGAACAGCATCCGCGCGGCGCCCTCCAGACTACTCGCCTGCTCCAGATAGACGCTCAGCGTCTCCAGCAGCGCGGAGCCCGCCTCCTCCAGCGGTCTGTAGATCTCCTCCACCAGTAGTTGCCGCGCCACCGGGTCACCGGCCATCGCGCGCTCCGGCAGCAGGTCGTCGGCCAGTACGGGCCGCGGTGCGTCGGGCCAGGCCGCACACGCTTTCAACCCGGCCATCGCGGCCTGCGCGGACCGGGTCGCCGCCAGCAGATCACCCACCACGGGCCCGGCCACCACAGGCCCCGCCGCGAACGGGCCGATCAGCGACTTGGCGGCCTTGAGCGGATCGTCGGAGCCACCCGCGATCACCACGAGACGGCTGCCGAGCACCCCGGTGAGCACCTGGACCTTGGCGTGCCGGGACGCCCGCCGGATCGCCTCGACGGTCAGCTCGTTGTCCCCGTCCGGCGCCGTTCCCAGCACGACGGCCACGTGCTCGGGCGAGTTCCAGCCCAGCGCCGCAGCGCGTGACACGGCGCCCTCGTCGGCCTCCCCGGAGAGCACCGCGTTGACCACCAGCGACTCCAGGCGCGCGTCCCAGGCGCCGCGCGCCTCCGCCGCCTGCGCGTACACCTGCGCCGTGGCGAAAGCGATCTCGCGGGCGTACACCAGCAGCGCCTCGCGCAGCACCGCCTCGTCCCCGGGCGCTGCCACCTCGTCGATGGCCGCCTCGACGACCTCGATGGTGGTGCGCACCATCTCCACGGTCTGCCGCAGCGTGATCGCCCGGGTCAGCTCGCGCGGCGCCGTTCCGAACACGTCGGTGCTGATGGCCTGCGGCGTCTCCGGATGCCGGAACCACTCGGTGAAGGCCGCGATGCCCGCCTGCGCGACCAGGCCGATCCAGGAGCGGTTCTCCGGCGGCATCGCGCGGTACCAGGGCAGCTGCTCGTCCATGCGTGCGATGGCGGCGGCGGCGAGCTTCCCGGAGGACTGCTCCAGCCTGCGCAGGGTTGCCAGATGCGGGTGCTGGGGTGGATCTGTGGCTTCGGGCACGGGACAAGCCTGCCTTACCGGGCGCGCCGCACGGCTGCGGGGGGCGCACGGCCGCCGCACCCTCCCCGCGCCCGGGACTACGGTGGGGCGCATGGCACAGGTGGTGTGGCGGGCCGCTGACCGGTACCGCGGCGGCGAGGCGGAGGCCGGGATCGAGACCCGGCACGCCTTCTCCTTCTCCGGGTTCTACGACCCCGACAACGTCGGTTTCGGACTGCTGGTCGCCTGCAACGAGGAACGGCTCGCACCCGGCGCCGGATTCGCGCAGCACCCGCACCGCGACGTCGAGATCGTCACCTGGGTCCTCGAAGGAGAACTCGAACACCGCGACTCGGCAGGCCACGACGCGGTGGTGCGCCCCGGGGACGTGCAACGGCTCGGCGCGGGCAGCGGCGTACGCCACACCGAACGCAACGCCGGGAGCGGGCCGCTGCGCTTCGTGCAGATGTGGCTGGTGCCCGGCGCCTTCGGCACCGAACCCGAGTACGAGGTCGTGCGCGGCATCGCGGACAGCACCCCCTTCGCGCTGCCCCGCACCGAAGCGGTGCTGCACGTGCGGCGGCTGGCCGACGGGGAGCGCACGGCCGTGCCGGACGCGGCCTTCGGGTACGTGCACGTGGCCCGCGGCCAGGCGCTGCTGGACGGTGGCGACGGCGGCGAGACGGTGCTGCGCGAGGGCGACGCGGCGCGGCTGACCGATCCGCGGGAGCGGGAGCTGCGCGCCAGGGGCGGAGCCGAACTGCTGGTCTGGGAGATGCACGCCGAGCCCCGCTACGGCTGAGCCGCCGGGGACCGCGCGCAGCGGTCAGCCGCGCAGTTCGGCGAGCACCGCGTCCGTGAAGGGCGTCCACGCCTCGACCGCCCACGGGCCGAAGGCCCGGTCGGTGAGCGCCACACAGGCGGCACCCGCCTCCGGGTCCACCCACAGGAACGTCCCCGACTGCCCGAAGTGCCCGAACGTGCGCGGCGAGGACGCCTCACCCGTCCAGTGCGGCGACTTGGCGGAACGGATCTCGAAGCCCAGGCCCCAGTCGTTCGGCTTCTGGTTGCCGTACCCGGGCAGCACACCGTTCAGACCGGGGAAGACCACCGAGGTCGCCTCCCGCACCGTCGAGGGGTCCAGCAGGGTGGGGGACTGCAGTTCGGCGGCGAACCGCGCCAGATCGGCGCAGGTGGAAACGGCGTCCTTGGCGGCCGACCCGTCCAGCTCGGTGGAGGCCATGCCCAGCGGCTCCAGCACCCCTTCCCGCAGGTACGCGGGGAAGAGGATCCCGGTGGCCTTGGCCACGTGCTCCGCCAGCGTCTCGAAGCCCGCGTTGGAGTAGATCCGCCGGGTGCCAGGATCGGCCTGCGCGCGGTGCTCGTCGAAGGCGAGCCCCGAAGTGTGGGCCAGCAGATGCCGCACCGTCGCCCCCTCGGGCCCTGCGGGCTCCTCCAGCTCGACGGCGCCCTCCTCCAGGGCCATCAGCACGGCGTACGCGGACAGCAGCTTGGTGACGGAGGCCAGGGCGAAACGCTGCTCGGCGGGTCCTCGGCTTCCGGCCACGCTGCCGTCCGCCCGTACGACGGCCGCCGCCGCGCTCGGCACCGGCCAGGTCTCGATCATCCGCAGGCTCTCCATGCGCACGAGCCTAACGGCAGCACTCGGCCGCCGATTTTGGCCTCCCTTTGCCCTTGCTTGGAGTGCGCTCCAACTTCGTACCGTTCACTGGTGAGTGTGACCCAGACGCACAGACGGCCCAGCCAGGACGCGACCCCGCCCGCGCAGTCTGCCGCCCGGCAGGAGAGCCACCCGCGGCCGGACGGAAACGACAGGTACACCATCAGCGAAGTCGCGGCGCTCACCGGGCTGAGCGCACACACACTGCGCTGGTACGAGCGGATCGGCCTGATGCCGCACGTCGACAGGTCCCACACGGGGCAGCGCCGCTTCTCCCACCGCGACTTGGTCTGGCTGGACCTGGTCGGCAAACTGCGGCTGACCGGCATGACGGTCGCGGACATGGTGCGTTACGCGGAGATGGTGCGCCAGGGCGAGCGGACCGTCGCGGAACGCCAGTCCCTCCTGGAGGCCACGCGCGAGGGCGTACGGGCCCGGATCGCGGAACTGCGCGACACCCTCGACGTGCTCGACTACAAGATCGACCACTACTCCCGGAAGACCGGTGACCTGCCCGCGGCCCGCGCGGTGGCCGCGCACTCGTCCACCGGCGAGACCACCGAGGGCCGGGCCACGGCGCCATGTGGGTGCGCGGGCCACGTCACGACGGGCCACGTCACGACGGGCCACGTCACGGCCGGTCGGACCACCGCGATCAGGTAGGGACGTGGACCGCAGGGTGGCGGGCACCACGGCCGAAGCGGACTCCGGTCCGGCTCAAGGCCCGACTGCGGGCCGACTCAGCGGGCGTCGGCGCACTCCTGGGAGGAGGGCACGCAGCGCACCGAGTCGTACGCCCCCAGAGCGATGGCGACGAAGTTGGCGCGCGAGTCGGTGCCAGGGCGCAGATAGTCGCTGTGCCCTTCGGCCCTGTCGGCTGTCACGACACGGGCGCCGAAACCGGCGTCCGTGGGGTCGGCGCCGTGCCCCAGCCCCAGGAACTCCACGTGGGGGACGCGCGCGATCCAGTCTCCCGGAGCGCGCGCGGCCCACACCGGCACACGGGTGCGCAGCGCGGAGACCGACCCGGCGCGCATCCCCGGTGACCCGAAGACGATCCAGCCGGCGGCGTCCTCGCCGCCCAGCCCCGGCGCGGCCCGCCCGCAGACGACGGAGCCGTAGCTGTGGCACAGCACGACGGGCGGGGCCGCCCCGGCGCGGGACAGACCGCGCAGGAAGCGCGTCAGACGCGGCGCACCCGCCTCGGCCAGCCGCCCGGTCGCCGCGTCCGGTCCGAGTCCGACGGGGGTCGTGTAGCCGACCCAGGCGATCACCGCGACGGGGCCGCCGGACGCGCGCCGCGCCATTCCCGCTCGCAGGGATGCGGCCATCCCGGCGGGCCTGCCGTAGCGGTTGGCGCCGCCGTCGTCGAAGTTGTGCAGGTCGATGTCGGAACCGGGCACCACGACCGCGGTCCTTTCGGCGTGCGCGAGGTCTCCGAACACCTCGGCTATCTGCCCGCGCCCGCGCGGGTCGAAGGCGAGGATCTGCCGCCCTGGTGCGAGGAGTTCGCCGTACCGTTCGGCCCTCTCCCGCGCCCGGCTGTGGTCCTCCCGCGTTCCGGAGGGAGCCTGGGCCAGCGTCCTTGCACGCGCCCGCTCCCTCTTGAGCGCCACCCGGTTCGCCTGGTACCGAACGCGTAGGGGGACGCCGTCCAGGTTCCCCACCGTCAACGGATGCCGCCGCACCAGCGCCCCGCGCTCCTCCTCGTCCAGCCCCGCGAAGAATCTGGTGACCCGTTCGGGGCTCGCGGTCGCGGGATCGGGCAGCGTGCGCCCCAGCGAGTGGTCGGCGCGCCAGGCAGCGGCTCCGGGGGGCGGGCCGGTGACCGGGGTCTGCTCCGTACCGCTCGTGACGCCTGTCGTTCCCGCGAAGACCGCCGCAACCAGCGGGGCGGCGAGCAGAGCACGCTTGCGGCGGCGTTTCATGACAGGTCTCCCTCTTCCTGTCTCCCGCAGGTCCCGTCGGCGGGAGACAGGAAGAGGGTGCGGGCCCGGCCGCGCCCGTGGCGTCACGCCGGAGAGCCAACTGCCCGGGTGCTACGGGGGTAGGGGGGCCTACGAGAGTAGGGGACGCACGGGGCCCGCCGGGTGTTCCGCGGCAGGGGGACGCACGGGCCGCGTCGGGCGTTCAGCGACGGGCAAGGCCCGTCCCCCGGTCGGGACTAGTGCTCGCCGGGCGCCACGAGACCGGACTCGTACGCGAAGACGACCGCCTGGGCGCGGTCGCGCAGGGCGAGCTTGGCGAAGATGCGGCTCACGTGGGTTTTCACCGTCTGTTCCGCCAGGACGAGCGAGGCGGCGATTTCCTGGTTGGACTGTCCGCGCGCCAGCAGTTCCAGTACTTCGGTCTCGCGCTCGGTGAGCTCCTTGAGCCGGAGCTGGGGTGTCGAGGCGCGCTCCTTGCGGGTGACGGGGTGCGGCCGTTGCCGGGCGAACTCCGCGATCAGCCGCCGGGTCACCGACGGCGCCAGCAGCGCCTCACCCTCGGCCACCACCCGTACGGCGGCGATCAGGTCGGCGGGCGGCGCGTCCTTGAGGAGGAAGCCGCTCGCGCCCAGCCGCAGCGCCTCGTAGACGTAGTCGTCCACGTCGAACGTGGTCAGCATCAAAACCCTGGGCCTGTGGACGACGCCGGGTGAGGGTTCGAGGAGCGCTCGCGCCGCCTCCAGGCCGTTCAGCCGCGGCATCCGCACGTCCATCAGGACCACGTCGGGGTGGACGGTGCGGCACACCTCGACGCCCGCCGTGCCGTCCGCCGCCTCGCCCACGACGTCGATGTCGCTCTGCGCGGCCAGCAGCGCGGCGAATCCCGCCCGGACCATGGCCTGGTCGTCGACGATGACCACGCGGGTCACCCTGCTCGTCGCGGAGAAGCCGGGCGCGCCAGTGCCGTTCATGCCGTGGGGGTGTCCTTCGTGTGCGTGACGGGTGTGGGTGCGGCGAGGTCGGGGGCGCTCTGCGCGCTGTCGTGCCGCTCGTCGCTGAGGACGCCGGACGGCTCCTGCGGCGTTCCGGCGGGCGGGTGCAGCGGCAGCCGGGCGGCGACACGGAAGCCGCCGTCCGGGAGCGGGCCGACCTCCAGCGCCCCGCCCACCAGGCGCACCCGTTCGCGCATCCCGACGAGCCCGTGCCCGGTGCCGGTCGTCTCCAGCGGCGCACCCTCAGGTTCGGGGGAGGGCCCGTTGACGACGAGGACGGAAAGCGAGGCCTCCCGCCCGCCGTTTTCGTCCTCCGTCGCGCCGTGTTTGCCCTCCCTCGCGCCGTTCTTCGTCTGACGGCCGCCGTTCTTGCCCTCCCTCGCGCCGCTCTTGTCCGCCCCCGCGCTGTTCTTGTCCGCCGTCGTGTCGCTCTTGTCCGCCGTCGTGTCGCTCTTGTCTTCCGTGCCACCGTTTTCGTCGTCCCTGCCGTCCCCGTCCCGCCCGCTCTTCTCGCGTTCCTGCACGGTCACCGAGATCCGGGTGGTCGCCCCGGGCGCGTGCCGCACGACGTTCGCGAGCGCCTCCTGGACGATGCGGTACGCCGACAGCGTGACGGTCTGCGCGGGAGCGGAGCCGCCACCGGGCGCACCGTCCCCGCGGCCGGACAGGTCGACGTGCAGTTCGGCGGGGACCCCTGCTCGTACGGTGGCCTCCACGAGCTGTTCCAGCCGTTCCAGACCGGGCTGGGGCGCGCGCTCCGAGTGGGTGTTCTCGCTGCGCAGCACGCCGAGCAGGCGCCGCATCTCGGTCAGTGACTCGCGTGCGGCGGCGGCGATGGCCCCGAACTCCTCGCTCGCCTCCTGCGGCAGGCCCGTGATCCGGTAGGGGGCGCTGTCCGCCTGGACGGTGATGACCGACATGTGGTGGGCGACGACGTCGTGCAGTTCGCGCGCGATGCGGGTGCGCTCCTCCAGGAGCGTGCGCTGGGCGCGCTCGGTCTCGCTGATGGTCTCCTGTTCGGCGAGCCGGCGCTGGGCCTCGGCCCGCTCCCGCAGGGTGGCGCCGAGCAGCAGCATCGCGCCGCTGAGCACGATCAGCAGCACGTTCGACCCCTCGCTGCGCTCGGGGGCGACGAATCCGAGCGCGAGGGAGGTGACGACGGTGACCAGCCAGACGGCCAGCAGGGTGCGGCGGCTCTCCCGCAGCGCCAGTGCCAGGCACAGCAGCAGGTAGCCCACGAGCACCATCGGCGTCCAGGGCCAGGGGCGGCCCGCGGTGTGGTCCGTGGCCATCAGCAGCAGTGCGCCGAGGACGTCGGCGGTGAAGACGACCCACCAGGCGTGCAGCGGACGGGTCACGGC
Source organism: Streptomyces sp. PU-14G (assembly GCF_041028275.1). Lineage (NCBI taxonomy): Bacteria > Bacillati > Actinomycetota > Actinomycetes > Kitasatosporales > Streptomycetaceae > Streptomyces > Streptomyces sp. PU-14G. Next base: position 10,272 of record NZ_JASKYT010000040.1, on the reverse strand, counting down.
GAGCAGCAGCGGCACCACCTGCGCCACCCCGAGCGCGCCCGCCCAGCTGCCGTGCAGCCCGTAGTCGGTGGACAGCAACTGCGCGGTGGAGGGGAGCAGGACGGCGCCGAAGCCGAACGCCAGCACGTAGGGCAGCGACCTGACCCACCGCGACGAGGCGTGGCGCAGCAGCGGCTCGCGGGAGGCCGCCGGGGTGGCCAGCGCTGAGCCCAGGCCGCGCAGCCCGTCGGCGAGAGGGGATGCGAGGTGGCGTCCGCTCACAGCTCCGCCAGGAGCTGAGCCTTCTTGGCCGTGAACTCCTCGTCGGTCAGTAGCCCCGCGTCGTGCAGTTCTCCGAGGTGGCGGATGCGTGTCGCCACGTCGGCAGGGTCGGAGCGCTGACGTGTGACCGTCGGGGCGGCCGTGCAGACGCTCTCCGGCGCCGGCACGGGGTCGGCGGCGCGTACCGCCTCCAGGACCGAGGCGGCGAAGGGCAGCGATTCGTAGACGGGTCCGTAGCCGAGGCCGAACACCACGGACGCCGGGTCGTGGTCCGCGTCCACGAGGACCTCGGCCCCGCGTGCACGCAGCCGCAGGTGGCCGCCGGCGCCTTCGGGGGAGCGCCACTCGATGCCCTCCAGCTCTCCCACGGGGAAGAACTGGTCGCCCGCTTTCCACTTGGCGGTGGAGGCACCTGTCCAAAACCAGCGGAAGGCGACGACGCTGCCGTCGAAGGAGGCCTTTCCGTCGTAGGCCTTGAAGCTCTGCGGCGCGGACGGTGCGGCGACCAGATACTGCTCGGCGGGCTTGGCGGCCTCCTCGGGCAGCACCGCGCGCAGCTCGCTCGCGTAGTAGTCGGCGAGGGTCTCGCGCTCGGCCGGCAGCACCAGGCGGTAGGGGTCGCTGCCCTCCTTGAGCTGTCCGGCAGCCGCTTCCAGCAGGGGGTCGGCACCCTGGCGGGGCACGGCGCGCAGCACGACGGTGCCGCGCTTGCTGCCCGGGGCCAGCTCGACGGCGCTCAACGCCTCGTACGGAATCCGCCGCTCCGAGAGCACCTGGAAGAGCTTGGGCGTGCGAATCCCCCGTTCGAAGCGGATGAGCACGGAGTCCGATGAGAACTCCCAGGTGGAGTGAATTCCAGCCAGTACATCACCCATGTGGGTCATCGTATGCGGCGGTCGCCCGCGCGTCCCCCTTCTGCTGGTCTCGGCCGTACTCCGCGCGCTGGTGCGGCGGTGAGGCGCTCCGGAGCCGCCTGCCCGGGCGGGGCCGCCCTACGCGCGTACCCCTCAGTGTGGCTCAGCTGCGTACCCCTCAGTGTGGCTCGGCCACGAAGGCGCACTCCGGGTCGGATGGGGCGCAGGTCACGTCCTCGTACGAGCCGGTACCGACCGCGGCGAGGTTGTGGAGGCTGCGGGTGTGCGGCACGAAGTACCCGGTGTGGCCGATGGCGCCGGCGGCCGACAGACGGCGCGCGCCGAAACCGTCCGCGACCGGGTCGGCGCCGTGTCCCAGGCCTCCCACATCCATGTGCGGCACGTCCGCGATCCAGTCGTCGCGGTCCCGCATCGCCCAGACGTGCGCGCCGGTACCGAGCGCGGAGGCGCTGTCCGCGCGCATGCCGGGACTGCCCGCGACGGCGATGTCCGTGACGCTGCGCGGCAGCCGGTCGGCGGCCAGACCGCAGACCACGGAGCCGTAGCTGTGGCAGAAGAGCGAGACCTTCGGGGAGGCCTCGCCGGAGGCGGCGGGCAGGGTCCGCACCAGCCGGTTGAGCCGTACGGCGCCGTCCTGGGCCAGCTCGCCGGACGCCGCGTCGACGCCGAGTCCGACGGGCGCGGTGTAGTCGGCCCACGCGATCGTCGCGGTACGCACCCCGGGTGCTGCGGCCCGCTGCTGGTTCTGCAGCGCGTGGGCCATGCCGACGGGCGCCGAGTACTCGCGTGCGGACTTCTCGAAGGTCAGCAGCTCGGTGTCGACCCCGGGGACGACGACGGACACGCGCTGGGCGTGCTCCAGGTCCCCGAAAACCTCGGCGGCACGGCCGCGTCCCGTCGGGTCGAAGGCGAGGATCTGGCGGCCGTCACCCAGCATCGAGGTGAAGCGGTGCATCCGGCGCCCCGCGTCCTGGCGCCCCTCGTCCGTCAGCCGCTTGTCCGTCATCCGCCTGACCTCGACGGCGCGTGCCTGCTTGAGGGCGGTGTGGTTGGCCCGGTAGCGCAGCTTCACGGGGGCGCCGGCGAGGTTGCCGACGACCAGGGGGTAGCGCTCGGCGAGAGTGCGCCGCTGCGCCGCGTCGAGGCGGGCGAAGTAGCGGGAGACACGGCCGGCGGACGCGTCCGGGTCGGGCAGGGGACGCCCGGCGAAGCTGCCCTTCTCCCAGGCGAGCAGGGCCGCCGCGCGGGGCCCCGCGTCCGCGTGGTGCTTGCGCACAGCGGTCCACCCGGTCGTCGCCAGCAGGACGAGGACGACGGCCAGGGCGAGCAGCGCGCGCCAGGCGGTGGAGCCCGGGGCTCCCGACGGGGGGAGGCCTGATCCGGACAGCGGGTTGCCTAGAGCGGAGAAGTAAGTCACTGGGGCGACACCCTAGGAGATGCGCGAGGCCGGACCCGGCACGGACGAGGCCCGCGTGAGTCATCTCACGTTTCTTACTGGGCGTTCGGGTCAGTGTGGCGCATCCGTACGGGGAAATGTTCACCCTGTGCAACCGGGACACGGGTCCGGGCGGCCCGTGCAACCGGGGCACGGGTCCGGGCGGCGTTACGGGTGGTGTCCCCGACTCCAGTCGCCGGTCAGTGCGGGGCCCAGTTGCGCCACGTAGTCGCGGGTCACCTCGCGGGCGGTCTCCAGCGACGTCCCCTCCCGCATGCCCCACTGCCGTGCGGCGGTGCGCATCACTCCGGAGAACGCCGCCACCAGGACGCGCGGGCGCGGGTCCACCTCGGCGTCCACCCCGGTGCGCCGGGCGATCTCCTGGACGAGTTTCTCCTCCATCAGCAGGGAGTGCCGCAGGTGTGCGGCCAGCAGCGAGGGGGTGGTCTCCACGACCTGACACATCTTCAGGTGCAGGTCGAGCGGGACGATCTCCTCGACGGACCGGCCGACCTCGTCCCAGATGTCATTGAGGTTCCGGCGCAGGCACTCCAGGGGCGGAGTGCCGGGCGGCTCCGCGCACACGGTTTCGTAGAAGCAGGTCTCCACCATGTCCTGCACGAACAGTGCGACCTCTTCCTTGTTCGTGAAGTAGCGGAAGAAGGTGCGCTGGGAGACGTCGACGGCCTCCGCGATCTGGTCCACCGTTGTGGTGTCGTATCCCTGCGTGACGAACAGTTCGTGGGCCGCCACGACCAAGGCGTCCCTCGTGCGCTGTTTCTTCCGTTCACGCAGGCCCGCCACTGTCGCTTCCTTCCCGTGCCGGACTTCCTCTCCCGTGCCGGACGCCGACGGTCCGCTCACGATACGTGAGCGTTGACTGACATTTACCGGCGAATAATTCCGTTTGTCAATTGTCAGTTACTGTCATTACCCTCGCGCTCATGAGCACCCAGACCAGCACCGTCGCGGCCGACGCGCCGGACCCAGCCGGCCTCGAAGGCGGAGGAGGGGGCACCCGGAAGGGGATGCGCGGGCACCCGTGGCTGACCCTCGTCACCGTCGCCTTCGGCGTCACCATGGTCGCCCTCGACGGGACCATCGTCGCCATCGCCAACCCCGCCATCCAAAAGGACCTCGGCGCCTCGCTCTCCGACGTCCAGTGGATCACCAACGGCTACCTGCTCGCGCTCGCCGTCGCGCTGATCACCGCCGGCAAGCTCGGTGACCGCTTCGGCCACCGCCAGACGTTCCTCGTCGGCGTCGTGGGCTTCGCCGCCGCCTCCGCGGCCATCGGGGTGTCGGGCAGCGTCGCGCTCGTCGTCACCTTCCGCGTGCTGCAAGGCATATTCGGGGCGCTGCTGATGCCCGCGGCCCTCGGACTGCTGCGCGCCTCCTTCCCCGCCGAGCGGCTGAACGCGGCCATCGGCATCTGGGGCGCGGTCATCGGTGCCTCCACCGCCGCAGGACCCATCGTCGGCGGTCTGCTGGTCGAGCACGTCAACTGGGAATCCGTCTTCTTCATCAACGTCCCCGTCGGCGCTCTCGCCCTCGTGATGGGCCTCGTGCTGCTGCTCGACCGGCGCCCCGAGAACGCCCCACGCTCGTTCGACCTGCTCGGCGTCGTACTGCTGTCCGTAGCGATGTTCTGCCTCGTGTGGGCCATCATCAAGGCCCCCGAATGGCACTGGGGCGACGCCAGGACGATCGGCTTCCTGGCCGTCTCCCTGCTGGCCTTCGCCGCCTTCGGCTTCTGGGAGACCCGGGCCAAGGAACCGCTCCTGCCCATGAGCATGTTCCGCTCGATCCCGCTGACCGCCGGCACGGTTTTGATGGTGCTCATGGCCTTCGGCTTCATGGGCGGCCTCTTCTTCGTCACCTTCTACCTGCAGAACGTCAACGGCCTCTCCCCGGTCGACAGCGGACTGCGACTGCTGCCGCTGACGGCCATGATGATCGTCGCCTCCCCGCTGGCCGGTACGGTCATCACCAAGGTGGGCCCGCGCATCCCGCTGGTCGCCGCCATGGTGCTGACGGCCGTCGCCATGTTCGGCCTCTCCTCGCTGGACGCTGACAGCGGCATGGGCATCACCTCCGTCTGGTTCGCCATCCTGGGTCTGGGGCTCGCCCCCGTCATGGTCGGTGCCACCGAGGTGATCGTCGGGAACGCGCCGTTGCAGCACGCGGGCGTCGCCGGCGGCCTCCAGCAGGCCGCCATGCAGGTCGGCGGCAGCCTGGGTACGGCCGTACTCGGCGCGGTGATGGCCTCCCGCGTCGGCAGCGAACTGCCGCAGCAGTGGGCCGAGGCCAAGCTGCCGCAGCTGCCCGAGCAGAAGGAGGAGGCGCTCAAGAAGGCCGCCGAGGTGGGCATGGCCCCGCCCGCGCCCAAGGGCACCCCGGCCCAGGTGGCCGAGACGATCGAGCACGTGGTGCACGGCTCGTTCATCTCCGGCATGGGCCTGGCGTTCGTCTGCGCCGGCATCGTCGCGGTGCTCGCTGCGGGCGTCGCCGTCTTCACCAGCCGGGGCACGAACGACGCGGGCCCCTCGGTCCACATCTGACGCCCCCGCGCCCCCGCGCGGTCCCGACGCGACGACGTGACGTGACGACGTGACGCGGCGACGCGCAACCCGATGTGGTGGCGCGCAACTCGACGTGGTGGCGCGCTCCCGATGTCGGGGTGCACACGTTGACGCAGGGCTGACGTTGCGGGCCGTGGTACGACGGCGCGGTAGCCGCGGTAGCCGCGGTAGCCGCGGTAGCCGCGGTAGCCGCGGTGGCACACGCTGCGTCTGCTGGCCTGGCTTCAACGGCCCGGTGTTGCCGGAACGGTGGATAACTCAGGAGTTGTGGATAACTCCGCCACCTGTCCCGGTGAACCGGGCCGTTTGCTCTTGGCGCGCTCTTCCCGGCACGGAGATGCTGGTCAGGCGCCGGGCGATCGAATGCCCGGCCCTGAGCGGGGGGAGTGATCAGCATGCGAGGCATGCGCAGTCTGCGAGACGTGAGTGGCGCGCGAGCCGTGAGGGGCCCGCGGAGCGTGCGCGGAGGTGGCCGCGGAGCCAAGGTCGGGGCGGGAGCCGTGGCGGTGGCCGCGCTCGCCACGGCCGCGCTCGCGGTCGCGGCACAGCCGGTCGGTGCCGAGACGGCCGCCGCTGAGCCGGCCAGGGCGCGGCAGGCCGCGCCGCCGGCCCGAGCCGGCGCGGGTCCCGAGTTGGGCAGGTGCGGAACGGGCGAGTTGTGCCTGTGGGAGCGTGCCCGGTTCAAGGGCAAGCCGCGCACCTACGAGCTGCGCGGAGTCGACATCGAGAGCTGCACGCCGGTGCCGGGCGGCACCGCCGTCGAGTCGGCGGCCAACCGCACAGGCCGCCCCGTCACGCTCTACCAGAGTGAGGAGTGCGCGGAGACGGCTGAGTTCGACACCTACCCGTCCGGCTCCTGGACGCCTGAGCTGCCCTACAAGGCTCGTGCGTTCAAGGTGTGGGAGCACTGAGATGCGCACCGCGCGCAGGGCTGCCGCCGCGGCACCCGGCGCGGCGCCTGGACGAGTGGCCGGGAGCGATCCCGCACGGGAGCGTGCCAGGCCGCCAGGCCGGTGCGGGAAGCCGGTCGGCTTCCCGCACCGCGCGGTGGACTCAGGCGTCGCCGCCGGCGGTGCCCGGGTCGGCCGACGCCACCTCGAGCAGGTCGTAGCGGTCGATCGCCTGCTTGAGGGCGGAGCGGTCCACCTTCCCCTCCCTGGCCAGCTCGGTCAGCACCCCGAGCACGATCGACCGCGCGTCGATGTGGAAGAAGCGCCGGGCAGCGCCACGGGTGTCGGCGAAGCCGAAGCCGTCCGCACCCAGCGACTGGTAGGTGCCGGGCACCCAGCGTGCGATCTGGTCGGGCACGGCTCGCATCCAGTCGGAGACCGCCACCTTGGGGCCTTCCGCCCCCTGGAGCTTGCGCGTGACGTAGGGGACGCGCTGCTCCTCCTCCGGGTGCAGCAGATTGTGCTCTTCGACCGCCACGGCCTCGCGCCGCAACTCGTTCCAGGAGGTCGCCGACCACACGTCGGCCTTCACGTCCCACTCCTCGGCGAGGAGACGCTGGGCCTCCAGCGCCCACGGCAGTGCGACGCCGGAGGCGAGGATCTGCGCGGCGTGGGTTCCCCGCTCGCCCGCCTGGTAGCGGTAGAGACCCTGGAGGATGCCCTCGGCGTCCACGTTCTCGGGCTCGGCCGGCTGCCGGATGGGCTCGTTGTAGACGGTGAGGTAGTAGAAGACGTCCTCACCCTGCGGGTGCTCCTCGCTGGAGCCGTACATCCGCCGGAGTCCGTCCTGGACGATGTGGGCGATCTCGAAACCGAACGCCGGGTCGTAGGCGACGACGGCCGGGTTCGTGGAGGCGAGCAGCTGCGAGTGGCCGTCGGCGTGCTGCAGCCCCTCGCCGGTCAGCGTGGTGCGCCCGGCGGTGGCCCCCAGCATGAAGCCGCGCGCCAGCTGGTCGCCCATCTGCCAGAACTGGTCGCCGGTGCGCTGGAAACCGAACATCGAGTAGAAGACGTAGATCGGAATCAGCGGCTCGCCGTGGGTGGCGTAGGCCGACCCGGCGGCGATGGCCGCGGCGGTGCAGCCCGCCTCGGAGATGCCGTCGTGCAGCATCTGCCCGGTGGGCGATTCCTTGTAGGCGAGCAGCAGTTCACGGTCCACGGACTCGTACAGCTGCCCGAGCGGGTTGTAGATCTTCGCCGAGGGAAAGAAGGAGTCCATCCCGAAGGTGCGGTACTCGTCGGGCGCGATCGGCACGAAGCGCTTGCCGACCTCCTTGTCCCGCATGAGGTCCTTCAACAGCCGTACGAACGCCATGGTCGTGGCGATCTCCTGCTGCCCGGACCCCTTCTTCAGCGTGGCGTAGGCCTTGTCGTCCGGAAGCTGGAGCGGCTTGGCCCGGTTGATCCGTGTCGGCACGTAGCCGCCGCACTCCTGGCGGCGGTCGTGCATGTACTGAATCTCCTCCGAGTCGCGGCCCGGGTGGTAGTAGGGCGGCGTCCCCGACTCCAGCTCCTTGTCGGGGATCGGCAGGTGCAGCCGGTCGCGGAAGTGCTTGAGGTCGTCGACCGTCAGCTTCTTCATCTGGTGGGTGGCGTTGCGGCCCTCGAAGTTGGGGCCCAGCGTCCAGCCCTTGATCGTCTGCGCCAGGATGACGGTCGGCTGCCCCTTGTGCTCGGCCGCGGCCTTGTAGGCGGCATAGACCTTGCGGTGGTCGTGCCCGCCGCGGCCGAGGTGCAGCAGCTGGTCGTCGGTCATGTTCTCCGCCATAGAGCGCAGCCGCTGGTCCCCGCCGAAGAAGTGCTCGCGGATGTAGGCGCCGCTCTCGGTGGCGTAGGTCTGGAACTGCCCGTCAGGTGTGGTGTTCAGCTTGTTGACGAGCACGCCGTCCCGGTCCTGGGCCAGCAGCGGGTCCCAGGAGCGGTCCCACACCAGCTTGATCACGTTCCAGCCGGCGCCCCGGAAGTAGGACTCCAGCTCCTGGATCACCTTGCCGTTGCCGCGCACCGGCCCGTCGAGGCGCTGGAGGTTGCAGTTGATGACGAAGGTGAGGTTGTCCAGCCCCTCGCGAGCCGCCAGGGACAGCTGTCCGAGGGACTCGGGCTCGTCCATCTCGCCGTCCCCGAGGAAGGCCCACACCCGCGACTTGGACGTGTCGGCGATTCCCCGTGCCTCCATGTAGCGGTTCATCCGCGCCTGGTGGATCGCCCCGACCGGGCCGAGGCCCATGGAGACGGTGGGGAACTCCCAGAAGTCCGGCATCGACCGCGGGTGCGGATAGCTGGAGAGGCCGTGGGGCGCCTTGCTCTTCTCCTGCCGGAACCCGTCGAGCTGCGCCTCGGAGAGCCTGTCGAGCAGATAGGCGCGGGCGTAGATGCCGGGGGAGGCGTGCCCCTGGAAGAAGACCTGGTCGCCGCCGTCGCCCTCGTCCTTGCCCCGGAAGAAGTGGTTGAAGCCCACGTCGTAGAGGGAGGCGGAGGAGGCGAAGGTGGCGATGTGCCCGCCCACCCCGATGCCGGGGCGCTGGGCGCGGGAGACCATCACGGCCGCGTTCCAGCGGGTCGCGTTGAGGACCTTCCGCTCGATCTCCTCGTTGCCGGGGAAGAACGGCTCGTCCTTGGTCGCGATGGTGTTGACGTAGTCCGTGCTGCGCATCTCCGGAACGGCCACGCGCTTTTCGCGGGCGCGTTCGATGAGCCGGAGCATGAGGTAGCGGGCGCGTTCCCGGCCACGCTCGTCGACGGCGCCGTCGAGCGAGTCGAGCCATTCCTGGGTTTCTTCGGGATCGAAATCCGGGACCTGGCTGGGAAGGCCGCCAATGATGATCGGGTTGCGATCGGATCCGGAAGCCACGCTGTTCCTTCGCTGTATCGGTCGTCTGGTGCTCTGCGAGCCGGGCGGCGGCGCACGCCGTGCCTTCCTGCCGGAGGGTGCCTCGCGCCGCCTCCATCGTGTACCGCCACTGCTGTGACGTCATCTGTACCGAGAGGTAACCCGACAGGTCCTGGGGCGGGCCGGAGGCCGGGTCGGGCTCGGGAGACGAGGCGGTCAAACCGCCACCTTACGCCCATCAGGGCTGCTGGCCCGCTCTCCGCTCCGACCACCCCAAACGTCCGTTCGGCCCCGGGTGCACCCCTACGGCTCCCCCGGCGCAGCCGGGGCAAACCTGGCGGATCGCGGCGAGCGCAATGTGGCCTGAACCACTCTGGATCAGGCATTGTGGGATGACACGTCAACGTTTGTGCGGGATCGACGGCCGGGTACTTGCGTGATCCGGCCCGCCCGTGTGGACTACGGCCCATGCTTCGCGTACGCGCGAGGCGCAACCCCATATTCGCAAGACATGACTGGAGGCAATCCGTGAGCGCGACCGCGGACCACGCGGAGGAGCGGACCAACCCCGCCGCAAGGCTGGGTTTCCAGCCCGGACAGGTGGTCCAGGAGATCGGCTACGACGACGACGTCGATCAGGAGCTCCGCGAGTCCATCGAGGAGATCACCGGCACGGAGCTGGTCGACGAGGAGTACGGCGATGTGGCCGACGCCGTGGTGCTGTGGTTCCGCGACGAGGACGGTGATCTGACGGACGCGCTGGTGGACGCGATCACGATGATCGACGAAGGCGCCCCCGTCTGGCTGCTGACCCCCAAGACGGGGCGCGAGGGCTATGTCGAGCCCAGTGAAATCGGCGAGGCGTCCAAGACCGCGGGCCTGTCCCAGACCAAGAGCTTCAACGCGGCGAAGGACTGGACGGGCAGCCGTCTGGTCACCCCGAAGGGCGCTCCGAACAAGCGGTGAGCGACGGCGCGACAGGACGGCGCGACAGCGCGCCGTCGTCGCGGTAGCCCGCCTTGTGCATACCTGCGCACGCCCGTGCGTGCAGCCGGCCCCGGTGCGGCTCGGACACCTCCGAGCACCGGGGCCCGACCTGACCCCGAGCACCACGGACCCCGGCGCCCCGGGCAGACCCCCTGGTGTCCGGCAGCCCCTGTTCTCCCGGCACCGCCGGATGCCCACGTACACCGTCACGCGGCGACCGAGACATAACCATGCCGGGCCACCCGACCTGCCCGGCCGGCCCCCGCCCGACTTTCCCGCTCGGCCGCTCGGCTGCCCCGCCGCTCGGCCGCTCGGCCTGCGATCATGCCCCTGCTCCGGTCGGTGCGCGACT